>DATMBG010000005.1 GCA_035559535.1 Candidatus Limnocylindrales bacterium | reverse complement strand
GGAGGCCTCCCGCCCCTACACAGGAGAGGGGGAACTGGGGGTGAGGGCCACTTAAAAGTTAAACAAAACTAAATAGACTATGTAGTAGGAAGGAGCCTGTCATGTTTAGAAGCGTCGTACAGATTGGGTTGACGATGGTATTTTTCTTGATCTTTAATCCGGTAATTTTTGGGCTACCGGTTCTGGAAATTGTTCAATTCAAAGATGATCGGGTTATTACCACCGGGGAAAAGGGTGAAGTAATTCTCCAATATCCGGATGGGGAAACTATTTTGATCGGAAAAGGGAGTCGGTTAAATGTAAAGAAAATGAGAAATAACACCATTGAAATGAACTACTCCACGGAGAAATCCTTGTCCCCTTCGCAAGGCAGAGAAACCCTCATCCGGTAGGAAGACCTGGTAAAACTATCCTAGCAGGCCCTGTCATCCTTACCAATCTCCGGGCAGACTTTTCACTGAAATTAAAACCCCTCTCAAAATCTTCCTTAGAAGGGAACGAACTAGAGATTCGAACATTTGCGGGAGAGCTATCGTATACGGTTAAAGATCGCTTTGTGGAAAAAAATGATGAATAGGAAACGGGACTCATCCTCCTCAGAAGACCCTCTACTCTTTGTCACGTTTGAGCATCAGCATATTCCGTTTTTGGGTCTCGAGTTGGCCAAAGAGTTCATGGATATTAACTGGGAGCCGCATCCCAGGGAAGATATGGTCGTGCTCCGGGATCGTTTGAGCAAAAGGGAAAAGGGGAGTATTCCGGTGAATGATGTGGGGGAGATGATCCTCAATTTTCGTGCCGGTTATGATGCCGCAACAGGAAAAGGAAGAGGCTTTAAGACGGTTCGTTTTATAGAGGTACTCGAAGGGAAATTTGAAGGGTCGTCGGACTTACAATCCTTAGAAAAATTTAAAGATAAAATAGTTATTCTGGGGGCTACGACCGAAGGGCTGATCGCTGTGGTTCGGACCCCTTTTGATAAAAACTATCCCGGTGTGTTCATCATAGTGACCTTTGTAGCCAACGTTTTAGATAAAAATTTTATAAAGTATGAGCCGGTCGGGTTAAAGATATTCATCCTGCTTTTTCTAAGCCTGATCGTTGTACTGTGGATTCCGGATTTAAAACCTCAACTGGGGATTCTGGTAACCCTTTTTTTGTGGTTTCTATATGTTGTAGGGGCTTATGGAGCGTTCACTTATTTGGGAAGATGGTTCTAACCTGGCTTCACTAAAACAAAACCTCCTGGTATCTGAACAAGGAGAAAGGGTCTGGATCCCTATCGGCCTGGTTAGGAGATGGATTCAACAGGAATGGGGGTAAGTTTTAAGGGATAAAAGGATTGACATTATTTATCGCTCCATAGTTAAATAGCTCACAAAATCTAAACCCCCCCCCTCCCTCACCCTCCCCTCTCCCCGTTGGGGGGAGGATGAGGGGTGGAAAGGAGAATATTATGAGAAAAATCGCAATCACCGGCTTCGTTTTTATCTTTTTAATTTCCCAGGATGGTAATGCCATCGACCTAGGTGGTATTCTTAATTCAGGAAAGGATGCGGTCAAAGCGGTAACACTTTCGGATGACGATGTAAAAAACATGGCCAGGCAGGCGGCTGATTACGCAGATTCACAAAACAAGGTTTTAGCTCCTCCTGATAAATATGCCCAGCGCTTAAAAAAGCTCACGGATAAACACGTAAATGAAGACGGAATGACTTTGAATTTTAAGGTTTATCTGACTCCCGATATCAATGCTTTTGCCATGGCAGACGGAACCGTTCGTGTTTACAGTGGGCTCATGGACAAAATGGATGATAACGAATTGCTCTTCGTGATAGGCCATGAGATCGGTCATGTGGCCAAGGGGCATACCAAAAAGGCCCTTCGGGTAGCTTATACCACCTCAGCCGTAAGAAAGGGAGTAGCCTTAAAAGAAGGGGTAATAGGCTCTCTGGCCACCTCAGAGTTAGGCGGGTTTACCGAAAAACTCATTAATGCCCAGTTTTCCCAGAGCGAAGAAAAGGAAGCAGACGATTATGGTTTAAAGTTCCTGAAGAAACACGGATACAAGGCCGAAAGTGCGGTTTCTGCCCTTAAAAAGTTGGCCGAGTTAGGCGGGAGTCAGAGCTTCCTCTCAACCCATCCGGCCCCGGATAAACGGGCCGAAAGGATCAAAAAGCAGCTATGAAGTTCAATCCTGATTCCACGACGGAAGTTCCATCGCGTAGTTTTTATCATGGCCGGCCTCTACAACCTGGGGTGGGGTTTGTTTTCGGCTCTAGGCCCCACAATGGCTGTTCCAGTTCGCAAATAGGCCGTTACAGAACTATCCTCAAATATTCGCCTGCCTGGGTATGGTGATTGGACTCTACGGGTCCTCTATCTGGAAGTAGCCTGGGTTCTGGAACGAGGCCGGTTGGTGGTGGTTGGCCTTATAGGAAAGGTGCCGGGTCCCATCGGCCTTGCGAAGCTGATAGGGAGTGGAGAATGGCCTATTACAACGATCATCCTTTGCCTGACCAATGACCTCATCTGGTGGATACCATTTGGGCTTTATCTGTACGACGCATGGCCCGTTGGTCCGACCAGGTATTGTGCAGATAAACAGGGGGAAGGAACGACTCTGAACACCCTGGAAGCAGTTTACTACGCAACCTGGAATTATTCGAAGGCACTGAATTATTTCCAGCGCGCTTTGAACCTCAATAAAGAAATCGCAGATAAACAGAGAGAGGGAATGAGCCTGAACAACCTGGGGACGATTTACGATTCGATGGGGGATTACCAGAAGGCCCTGAGTTATTATCAAGAAGCCTTGAAAATCAGCCAGGAAATCGGAGATAAAGCGGTAGAAGAGATAAACCTTGCCAACCTGGGTTATTTGCACGAACGACAGGGAGCCTGGGCAGAAGCCGTTACCCGATACCAACAAGCCATAGACCTTTTCGAAGAGATACGGAGTAAAGCTGGAAGAAGTAAAGCTAAAGAGAATCTTTTAGCACAAAATATCGCGGAGTATATGCTGGCAGAGAAGGCAACCAAAGTGGTTCTGAGGAATCGGTCCAGAAACTATCGCTATATACACCTGTCGACCCACGGGCTGTTGGATTCACAACATGCTATGTATTCGGGAATAGCATTTTGGGATGGGTTCTTGCAAGTCTATGAGATCTTCAACCTGGAATTGTCTGTAGATCTCATAACTCTCAGTGCTTGTGAAACGGGGTTAGGAGAGTTGAAAAAAGGAGAAGGAGTGATCGGACTCACCCGAGCCTTTATGTATGCGGGGCCTCCCTCGGTGATGGTCAGTTTGTGGCGTGTGAATGATGAGTTAACGGCGGAATTGATGAGAGAATTCTATGGGAAGGTGAAAAAGGGAATGAGCAAGGTAAAAGTGCTACAGGAAGCAAAACAGGCCGTGATGAGGCAGAAGAAGGAGATAAAATCAAACAAGATGAGAGGGTCTCCTTATTGTATGGGCATCCGTTTTTCTGGGCCCCGTTTATGTTGGAGGGGGACTGGCGATAGAATACGATTAAATATCTACTCGAAACGCCGAAAATAAAAACCAACTTCCTAGGTCAAATCAGAACGTTTAACCTACTTTTTATCCCTACCTATAAAGGAATTCAAAAAGAAAATATAGGTAGCTTAAACGTCCTCGTTTGAGGACATAATGGATTAGATGATTAGATTTAGCGCCCGGGTTACAATGGTCTCGGGGGTCAGGCCAGTCCTTATGACAGGTTTGGAGGTGCTTTATCATCCGGGGTAGGAATCGATTGGTAATAAAGAGCCAAACAGGGACGTAAAGCCAACCGGGGAAGGTAACTTGGTATAACGTTTTGTAAGATACAGAGGTTGGGCATTTGTGCATAAATTAGTAAGAGATTTTCTGGTTTACAGGATGAGAGTTCGGTTCCCATTCTGTTGGATTACGAAGTTATACTAGAAATTGTATATCCCTAGCTTGGACTGAATGAGGTTCAACAGGAGTCAATGGAATAGGTTGAAGAAATAAGCAGAAAAAGTAAACCGAAAATTTTCTTAGCATCCCAGGAGATTTGGCTTTAAAATATAAAAAAATTAGTTTCATTAAACAAAAGATAATCGATTCATTATGCTAACCCGAAAACAAACAGAAGAGAAATTAGCACAGGTTTTTTCGCCCGCTCAGGCAACTGCCTTAGCCGATATTCTGGAGGATCTTCAGCGAGCGGAGTTGGAGCGAGCGACTGATACCAAGGAATTGAAACAGGGACTGACTGCGTTAACTACCGAGGTCCACAAATTGACCGGTCATATGGCCGAACTGGCCGAGGCGCAGCGACGGACCGAGGAGCGGCTCGGGATCTTAGATCAGCGTGTGATTGAACTGGCCGAGGCGCAACAGCGAACGGACGAGAATTTGGCTCGTCTCAGTCAAGTGGTCGAGATTGGATTCCGTGAATTGCATCAGGCGATAGGGAACCTGGTTAATCGTTTCGGCTTCGATCTAGAGGAGTTTGTTGCTGCTTTGTTACCACCTTACCTGGAAAAACATCTGGGTATCTCCAGACTTGAATTAGAGCGACGCTACTTTGATTTAGGCAACGGACAGGTAGAAGAAGTAGATCTGGCAGGTGTGGGCCAGCGGGCTGGAAGGCCGGTCATGGTGTTGGTTGAATGTCGAACGACAATACGTGGGAGTGAAGCACAAAAGGTGGTCAACAAGCTTCAAGCTATCCGTGCGACGTTAAAGGAAGAAGTGGAGATGGTGATTGTAGCCATGAATATTCATCCGACAGCCAAGACAGTAGGAGAAGCAGGAGGGGTGCGGATGGTGCCCTATAGTCGTATCAATCGACCCGGTGACTTTGCAGAATAAAGGAACCATTTTGAACTAGTAACCATTGGTGCTAATTAGTTTAAAGACTGAATCTGGCTATAGAAAGCGGCACGAAGCCATCGTCATTAACTTGCAAGCCATCCCATTGGACCAGCACGTTGAACATAGCCATGGTAAAAGCCAAACGAGCCTGAAAGTATTCCCAAACCCGATGCATCACTTTTTTGAAATGACTGACCAAAGTCAACATCGAAAACACGCTCTCAATCAGCATTCGG
>DATMBG010000004.1 GCA_035559535.1 Candidatus Limnocylindrales bacterium | reverse complement strand
CCGAATGCTGATTGAGAGCGTGTTTTCGATGTTGACTTTGGTCAGTCATTTCAAAAAAGTGATGCATCGGGTTTGGGAATACTTTCAGGCTCGTTTGGCTTTTACCATGGCTATGTTCAACGTGCTGGTCCAATGGGATGGTCTGCAGGTCAATGAGGATGGCTTCATACCCCTTTCTATAGCCAGATTCAGCCTTTAAAATAACTAGCACCATTGGTTAGTACAGATTAATACAGTATTTTCGGCCTATCAATGTAAATAAATTTAAAATTATTGTAAATTAATACAATTAAGTTTTATTTTCTCTCCTATAAGCTAACCTATGCCGAAAATCCCCGACGCTGCTTTTCTATCTTCGGTCGCTATCAGGTCTTTGAAAGACCGGCCCTCCGCTCTTTCCTCAACAGCGGAGTCACCCGCCATAAATCCCAGTTGTTGTTTCGGAAACTATAAAAATAGATGTACTTCCCATCGGGAGACCACACGGGACTTCCATCCGCCCCGGGATTATTGGTTAAGGGGACCAGTTCGTTGATCTCTAAATCCAGTACCCATATATCAAAATTACCCGTACGGTCGGAGGAAAAAGCTATCCTGGTCCCATCGGGAGACCATGCCGGGGAAGTGTCATGGGCTAAATCCGTAGTAAGCTGCGTTAAACCCGAACCATCTACGTTCATCATCCAGATATCCGCGTTGCCTCCCTCCGAGGAAACAAAAAGGATCTTTTTTCCATCGGGAGACCACTTTGGAAAAATACCCTTTCCAATCTGAATTAACTCCGTTCCATCTATATTAGCCAACCAGATCGATTCCAAACCTTTCTTATACGAACGCAGAAAGTCTAATTTGGGAGCACCCCCCTTATAGTGAGGCTGACTCCCAAACAGCACCTTACGCCCATCTGGGGAGACATCCGGAGCAAAGTCGTTGGAACTGCGGGCGACAACCTGATGGGTTATTTGTTCCTTCCCTAAATCTACCCTAAAGATGGATTGATTGCCTAATCTGTCCGAATCAAAAAGAATGGACTTTCCATCGGGTGTCCAGGTGGGATTGTTGTCGTTACTCGGGCTAAGGGTAATCTGTTGGGCTTGGGGCTGCTGTTTTCCCGGTTCAGCCTCCATGATGTAAATATCCGCGTTACCATGCTTATAGGAGACATAGGCAATTGTTTTACCATCCGGAGAAATGGCTGGATTACCATCTGGAGAGGGATCTATGGTTAACTGAATCAGGTCTGTTACGGACTCTAACGGTGGAACAACTGCTTTTTGCTGACCGACATTTAAACATCCCCTTGCCCCCATGAGGAACAAAGAAAGAAGTACGAGTAAAAGGTAAGGTGTAAAAAGGAACTTCCTTCGCATTTGATAACCATCTCCTTTTCTTTCAGTTCCGTAGGGATGAAGCCGAGCTTTTACGCTTTACAGATTCGCAAAAGCCGGTCTTTATACCTCACTGCATCTTCCTACCACTCAATAACAGGCCTGCCCTTCCAGATATCCCAACCTCCATCACGGTTGCTCTGAAAAAAGATTTCACCGGTAATAGACCAGACCGGCCCTGTATCATCCCCGGGACTAAAAGTGAGCTGCGTCAACCCCTCCCCCACAAGGCTCATCGCCCAAATATCGAAATTCTTCGGAATCGCTGTGCCTACAGCCCCAGGCCGGTTAGAGGCAAACACTATAGCCTTCATATCCGGAGAAAAAGCTGGATCGATATCATCTGATTTATCCGCGACGATTTGAGTAAGATCGGTACCATCTGAATTCATGATCCAGATATCGAAATTGGTCGCAGAAGGGGCATAGAAGATAATTCTCCGGCCATCAGGGGACCATTTGGGGTTATAGCCAGCGCCGATCTGGGTAATGTTGGAGCCATCTATGTTACTTACCCATAAAGTCGGTGGCTCATCCTCGACTTTGGGCCTATAGTCTAAAGCCTTTTTCTGTCGGATGGAGCAGAAGACCACCTTTCGACCGTCCGGAGACACAGCCGGATCGAAATCATTATAATCCCGAACGGTGATCTGATTAGTCCCTCTCTGCCCCGTTATTTGAACTCTCCAGATCGAGAGGGTATCGAGCCGTGAGGAATCAAAAAACAAGGCCTCATTACCAAGCCAGCTCGGGTGCGCATCATCCGCTATATGCCGTGTGACCTGAATAGGATTCACTCTAGGCGCTCCAGGATAAAAATAAAACACATCTAGATTATCTATCTTTCTGGCCGCATAGGCTATTTTGGTCCCATCGGGCGAAACCTCCGGGAAAAGATCATCCCCGGGATGGTCAATGACCTTTACCAGATCTATAAAGTTATCAGGAGGGATAGGCACTGGTGGAGGGGGGGGGGAGGTGGTGGTGATGGAGGCAGGTTCTTCTGGCAACTTCCGAGAAAGATTATCAAAGGGATAATTGATAATAACACTACAAAATTTCTCATTAAACTCCCTCCTACACTGCTTACTTAGTTTTGCGAAACCTTTTAAACGGCATCTGTTCTGGCGACTCTCACCCCTCAAACCCATATGCGTCAGGATAAGGGTAAAAACCCTGTTGAAAGCCCGTTGGTCGAGTAGACCTGGAACGAAGCGGAAGCTCGTATCGAGACCTGCTTGCTTGGTTTCGATACGCTTCGCTACTCAACCAGCGCTTCGAGGGCTTAACCTGGCGCCTATGCCCCTCAAACCCCCTCTCCCGAGGCTTCGGGAGAGGGGAAGGGATAAGGGCGCAAAGGCTCTACACAATTAACTAAACTATGGCCTCCTTACGCGGAATGAACTTATGGGATTAAAATTTTTAAACGACTATCGGATCGGGAAGAGGATACCTCCTGTAACCATAAACTGCTCGCCCCCGTTAGCTTCGATCCGGAGCTCTGCAAACGGCATCAACCTTCCCGCTAGGTTGAACATCACCCCTCCGAGAAAATTGACCCCCACTTCGGTGTCTGAAGCCTCTACAGCCTCTACACCCACGAATTCGATGGACGCATGGGCGATATTCAGACCTCCCCCCACATAAGGCGCTATGTTTCTGCCTGTTTCAAACGTATAAGTCAAATTTGCATTGACTTCAAAATAGCTCAAATCCCCAGTGGCAACCGGAAAAAAAGGAGACTCACCACCGGGAAAGAAATAATCGAAAGATCCTATTACCCCGAGCCCTTTTTGATATTGGGCCAAATCCCAGACAACACGGACTCCTACCCCAACGTCGACATCATCCGCAACACTCACTTGCGCTCCAAATAGGACCTGACCCCAAACCGGATCCTGAAAAAACAGAAACCCTATCAGGAATCCAAAAAGGAAGACCCGGCCAGCCTTCGACAAATCCTTTACACCTTTCATGGGTAAAACCCTCTCACCTATTTACTATCCTACTGAGTCAAGGCTCTCAATAGTTAGTAGCCTGATTTTTACCTTACCTTAGGCCATCCTGAGACCGAACAGATTATAAATTCACAATTACCTTAAATCGACTTGTTTTTTATCGCAAGTTAAATAAATTCCAAAATTATTATAAGCTAATATAATTGCTTTTATCTTCACCTAAAAGGATGGGTCCAAAGGGCGTCAATCAGAAGTAGTTCCCGGGCCTATCGGTAACCCATCCGCAAGCGGTAAGGATGGGCACGGTTAACTCATTTTTTTGTTGACGAATTTTCTCTCTCAGGGTAAAACCTGTTTACGCTTAAAAAAATGAAAAAAAGTGAAATGGTATCTTTTAAGCCTTAATCTGAAGAAAGCCATGTCACTTCCTCGCCTGTATCCGGCAAAGATAGACCGGTATCGGATCATCGAAAAGCTGGTCAGATGGGCCCGGGAAACCTGTCGTATTCCAGAAACGGGTGAGGTGGGAATCAAACAGACGGTGCTCGCTCAAAGAGCGTATGTTTGTCAACCGACCATCAGTAACCTCGAGAACCTGGCCACATCGTTCAAAGATCCCAAACGATGCCCAAACCGGGAAGAACTTATCAAGGTCCTTACCTGGGGACTGGAACTTCAACAGGAGTGCATAGATCCCATCCTGTGGCTCTACGACGGCCAACCCCTTACCGAAGAAGAGATCCGGCGGTACATCCGGGGTTACCTGCCTGAAGCTACCCCTAAGAACTATACGTTTGCGGAACTTCGCCACCTGGTGCTCCAGCAACTGGAAAAGATACTTACCGATTATGCCAGATCAGACAGGATAAAGAGACAGCCGGTTAAGGTGATCCCTTCGGGCGGTGAGCACGAAGAGCTGGAGGCCTATGCCGAACTTCTCCGTATGGAGCAGGAACCCGGCCAGTCTTTTATGATCATCCAACACCCCTCGCATCTGGTTCACCCCCCGGAACTGCACGCCAGCGGGGAGCTTATCCGATTTCCAATTATCAGCAAAAAGGGGCGACAGAGATGGCTGGCGATGAACGAACAACGATTAGAGGGATTTCTCTTTAACCTGGCGACGTATGGCGAACGAAGCATTCATTCGAAATCGGTTTTGAAAAATTACCTGAGGGAGAAGCACCTGTCCCGCACCCAGTGGGAGCAGCGGAAGAAGCAGATTGAGCACTGGATCACCTTGCTGGAGAGTTATGAACATTATCAGGTGGGTCTGATAGAGACCTTTCCTTATTTTGAGTTGAAGATCAAGAGCACGGTCGGGGCTATGGTGCGATCTCCTTTAGATAACTGTGAAAAGTACCCGTGCCTGCCGTGGGGGCCTCGCTATTTCCTCTGGTCGGATGAATATACGGTGTTGCGGTTCTTTCTCGATTTTGAGCATCTGTGGGAGACCATTCCGGAGGAGGATCGGACCAAAGAGCGGGTGATTAAGTTTTTAAGGAAAGTAGTTGGTACATGAGGGCGACCAGCCAGTCTTCCCTATTATTGAGCGGCCCAGGCCTGTAAAGCTTCTTCCCAAAGGTAGGTACGCCCATCCTGCAGTATGGCCACTTTATGAAAACGCGCTTCATCTTCCGCCCCAAGGGTGGTTCGCTCTCCGGCAACAACAGGAATAACGCGATAGCCGGCCTGACGTAGCAGCAAGGCTCGCTGTCGGGCACGGGTTACATCTTGCTGATCCACGACAGCAGAGATTTCCACTGCCAGCCACACTTCCGGTATATCGGGATGATAGCGAGGCTGACCGTTAATCAATAAGTCCAGAAGCAGTAATTCTTTGAATGCTTCAGGCGATAAATGGGCTTCCAGTACTTCTTCCAGGGTTTGAGGCATAACCACCTGAACGCGTTTCAGCAGGAGACCGAAGTAAGCCCCGGCTTTTTCACGATAGGTGATTTCCAGCATACGGCCTTTAAGATCGCCCACTGTATCCACCGTTCGTCGTTGCACCTCCACCAGTTCATGTACAACCGCTTCCAGACGTTCCAGCCGCTCCTCAGTCCGCCGCTGGGCCTCGGCTAATGCTTCCAGGCGCACTTCGGTTCGTCTTTGGGCTTCCGTTAAAGCTTCCAGGCGTTCGTCAGTCCGTCGCTGGGCCTCGGCTAATGCTTCCAGCCGCTCCTCAGTCCGTCGCTGGGCCTCGGCTAATTCCCGCACGATCGCTTCCAGACGTTCCAGCCGCTCCTCACTTCGCTGCTGAGCCGCCGCTAAAGCTTCCAACCGCTCCTCAGTCCGCCGCTGGGCCTCGGCTAAAGCTCTTAATTGTTCTTCAGTCCGCTGCTGCGCCTCGGCTAATGCTTCCAGGCGCACTTCGGTTCGTCTTTGGGCTTCCGTTAAAGCTTCCAGGCGTTCGTCAGTCCGCCGCTGGGCCTCGGCTAAAGCTCTTAATTGTTCTTCAGTCCGCTGCTGCGCTTCAGCTAATGCACGAACAATCTCCGGCAAGGCCAGTAGGTCATCGGACAGGAGCAAACGTCGCAGTTCCGAACGCCATTCTGGATGTTCACCCAGAAGTCGTACTAAGTCCAGATATTCTTGAATGGTAAAAGCCATTAAATAACACTCCTGTATTCAGATCTAACTTTCTCTTTATCGAATTAAACTATTCACTATACTTTTGCCGTTTTTTGTCACCCCTCTAAATCTCTCCTTACCAAGGGGAGACTTAAAAGCGCCCCTCCCTAGCAAGGAGGGGCCGGAGGAGGTTGAAAATTCGGGATTTTCTATTCTCAGAAGGATATTTTTGCAAAAGTATAGCTATTCATTACATGAAATTTAATATAACACTTTGGCCCTGTCAATTACTTAATACGTTTGCGAATAGCACGAGTAAGAGAGAAAAATTAATTTAAATAATCCCCCAGACTTCTGGCGTTGGCCAGTTTCCTCAGCCTGGCCTTGGCCCGTTTTTCAAGCTGCCAAACCCTCTCCCGACTCAGGTTTAAACGCTTTCCGATCTCTTCTAACATCAGGGGACCTTCTCCATCGATGCCAAAACGTAACCGCAAAATCAGGGCTCCTCGAGGGTCCAGTTCGTCTAAAAGTTCCTGGAGTTCCTCAATAAGGGTTTGATCAACGACGGCTTTGTCCGGGGCCGGGCTTTCCTTGCTGGCGATGAGGTTCATTAACGTGGCGTTTTCGTCTTCTACCGTCGGCATATCCAGCGATACGGGTTTTTTGGAAAATTCTAGAATGGCCCGGACCTGCTCTTGCCTGTTACCTTTTACCCCCTTCATTTACCATAATCCGGCCTGTCTACCTGCCAACATCGTTACGAAAAAGCCATAAAAAAGAGCACAGAATAAAACCCCTATTTCTCGCCACAGGGGGGGTCTGAGCTCTTTAGGTAAGAGCTTTCTATTAACCAGAAGGATATGGATCGAAGCAATAACAAATACAAGTCCGGCTGTGTTCGCTCCGATCAAAATTAAAATGAAAGGTTGGGCCAAATTGATGGCGATACATCCCCAAAGGGTGAAAAGGGCGAGGAGGGCATAGTACAAAATCCGAACATCTCCCCGGCACCATCTTCTAACACGATCACTCACCCAGAGAGCGTCTGTGGATTGGCGGATATAGCCATCGGAAACCGATAGTTGGGTACTGAAGAGAATCCAGAACCCGTTCAAAGCCGTCAGAATCCAAAGGATTTTTCCACCGATCTTTGCCAGTTCGACAGCCTGGAAGTTGGCGACCGACCAGCCTCCTATTTCCGTACCTCTAGGAATTAAGGCGGTAGCCATATTGATGGTTAAAAACATTCCCATTAAGGAACCTCCGACGAAGATAACCCATTGATCGGTAGTGGCATATTTCCACCAATCGTTCCATTTGCGGAGATTTTCGGGAGTGATTCTGAAGATTTTACCAAAGGGAGAAAGATTAATCCTTCTTCCCCCTACGGCCCCCGGGATAAAACCGACAACACCTCCCATTCCAAAACCTTTATCCCGAAACCAGTTGGTGATAGCACAGTTTATAACACCTCCTGCTGCAGAGTAAGCTGCAAAGGCCCCCAATAAAACCCAATCTGCACCAGGTGGAATCGTCCCGAATTTGAATAGGGATAAAAAAGTCTCTCCCAACTGGGCACGCGGGGCAGCAACCAGGAGATTGACCGCAAGCAAAAAGGCAAAAATCATGAACAGAAAAAACCAGGAGACTTTTTCAAGGGTCTTTTCTATTTTTCCTCCTACGGCTAAAGTAATAATAACAATAAAAAAGGTTACATAGCCCCAAAATAGAACCGTTCCACTATCTTCTTTCCCTGGAGCTCTACCCAAGGCAATGGCTGCCAATGCTGTTGCCGCAGACAAAGCCCATCCCGGCCACCCAATTTGGAAAAAGCCTAAGATGGTGTAAAAAACCCCCCAAAATTTACCCGGTTTTAGTCGCATGAAACCGGTGTAAATAGGCTCTCCAGTGTACAAGGTATACCGTATAGCTTCCATATTGAAAAGCCCCTGTAAGATAGAAGCGACCGTTGTGATCCAGATAAGTTCTACCCCGTATTTTACGGTAGCAGCAGGACCTACCAGCCACTCTCCACTTCCAATGGAAGCTCCTAGGATAATAGCCCCCGGTCCTATAACCTCTAAAATACCCTTCAAACCGAAGGGCGGAGGAGCGGGTAATTCGGCTACTTCATAAGGGGGTAATTCTCCGGCTTCAACCGGTCTGATTTGTTCGGTAATTCCCTTATCTTCTTTAGCCATAATAGAAGTTTTGCCCTCTCAAATAAACAAAAGAACTCGAACCTTATTTTTGGCTCTATAAGTTCCCGTTACTTTTAAGGACTTCTTTTTAGTTATCGATATCTGCATTAAATCTTCGCTGTGGATTTGGTTTGTCCGCAAAGAGTATAAAAACAGGAGATTAGGAAAGTACAGGCATAAACTCTCCCATACTCCCCTGCTTTTCATAGTTCTTCGTAATCCCTCAGAGATTAAGAGTTAAAAACGGCAAAATATAGTATTTATTGTGGTCTTGTGGGTCTAAACTGACTTTAGTTGGCCGATAGAATTTTTGTCAACAAATTTCTTTGTCTCACTTGCTTGCATGGAGGGGTAGACTTTACTTTATACTCGTTGATAAACCTGTAGGGGTCAGTTTTTTATGTAAGAGGGGAAAATCGGTTCCTGATTATTTAAAATGAGGGATAGAAGGGTCAACTTTCTTATCATTCCATTAATCGTATCCTTGCTTGCCCTGGGAAACCTTTTCTTTCTTTTTATAGAAAGAATAGAGGACTCGTTAGATTCCCTTACTTATTTTTATTTCAAATTATCCTTTGAGAAGGATATTCTCTTTTTCCCCCAAAGCTTGTTTTACTATATGTCTTCCATAGAAGATCATGAATTACTCCCGTCGTTATGGAAAGAGAAAAAAAATCCTATTCGCCAACCTTCCGTACAAAGGAAATTGACGGCTTTCACAAACCTGGTCGGGTTATCTGTTCCAACGATTATCTTATCTATCAGCTTAAATATCCCGCCTTTTCTACCTCCCCGATTGGTTATTTCCTCCATAAGTTCCAATACTTGTAGCATTATCCGTAAAATTCCTTCTCCTGAAGACATCCCTTAGCTTCGAATAAGGTCTTTGTCTTCCTTCACTTTGTTTCTTAATGGTTTAATTAACCGTCAACCCCTTTCAAAAGTTCGTATCTGATTTTTTGTAGTAGACGAGGTTCTGGTCCTTGCCCAGAAGAACCCGATATGAACTTATGGAACAGGGGATTGATCACGAAGAGGTCCTGCTATGCCCTGGATACAAAATTACGATCCTTTTAATAATTGGATTTTATCCACCGTTATCGCGGCTTTACCGGTCGTCGTTTTATTTTTTTTACTGGCTGTCATAAGGACTTCAGCCGCTCTGGCTGCTTTTGGTGGCGCCATTACGGCTATTTTAGCGGCCAGCGTAGCCTTTGGGATGCCCTGGCACTTATCCATTTCTACGTTTTTTTACGGTGCTGCTTTCGGTTTAGTCAAAATCGCCTGGATTGTCTTTGCAGCGGTTTATCTTTACGATATTTCGGTAGAAACAGGTAAGTTTGAAATTATGAAGGAATCGGTAGGAGGTATTTCTGCAGATCGGAGGTTACAGGCTCTGTTGGTGGCTTATTCCTTCGGGGCTTTTATTGAAGGGGCCGCCGGATTCGGAGCTCCGGTAGCTATTTCGGCAGCTTTTATGGTGGGGCTTGGTTTTGAGCCTTTTTATGCAGCGGCCCTCTGCCTCATCGCCAACACGGCTCCGGTAGCCTGGGGAGCCATCGGAACCCCGGTTCATACCTTGGCAGCCGTCTCCGGACTTCCAGAGTCTGACCTGAACGCTATGGTCGGTCGAATTCTCCCTATCACCGGACTCATCGTCCCTTTCTGGCTTGTAAAGACCATGGTATCCTGGCAAGAGACCTTTGAAGTTTTCCCTGCTATTTTTGTAACCAGCGTCTCCTTTGCAGCGACCCAGTTCTACTGGTCTAACTATGTGGACAGTAACCTGGTAGATATTATAGGGGCCATTGTTTCCCTGGCTGCCATGATTATTTTTCTCCGGTTTTGGCAACCGAGAACCCTCTGGCGCTTCGAACATGAAAGGCATATGGAAGTATCTCCGCATAAATATACTACCGGAGAAGTTCTGGTGGCCTGGCTCCCCTTTTTCATTCTATCTATTATGGTGTTGATTTGGGGGCTTCCTTCCATCAAGGCGCAACTCAATAAGGTAACCTACGTATTTCCCTGGCCAGGGCTTAACGAAGCGGTGGCCAGAACCACACCGGTAGTCCCTAAGTTAACTAAAGAAAAGGCGATCTATGATTTCAACTGGCTATCTGCCACCGGCACCGGATGCTTTATCGCGGCCATTATATCCGGATTCGTATTAGGCTGTTCTCCGGCCCAACTGGGGAGGATCTTTAAAAAGACGGCAAGGCGTATGAAAATGCCCTTGATTGCCATTTCCTCGATGTTGGGACTGGGATTTGTGACACGATACTCCGGACTGGATGCTGTACTGGGTCTTGCTTTTACCCGGACCGGTTGGCTATTTCCATTCTTCAGTGCCATGCTGGGATGGTTAGGTGTAGCTCTGACCGGCAGCGATACGGCCTCCAATGCGCTCTTTGGAAGTCTTCAAAGGATTACGGCCGAGCGACTCGGCATGGATCCCATCTTGATGGCCGCTTCTAACAGCGCCGGGGGGGTTATGGGCAAGATGATCGATGCTCAAAGTATTGTAGTATCCACTGCTGCGACCAATCAGGTCGGAAATGAGGGTAAAATCTTTCGATTCGTTCTCTGGCATAGTGTGGTATTAGGAGCTATAGTAGGACTTATCGTTATGATGTATGCTTACGTTTTTCCACAACTGGTTCCCCACGGATTGAATTTTGTTAAATAAATCGTTGAACTTTACAAGAACAACAGGAATGTGAATTTAAGAAACATTCCCCTGCCTTCCTCAAGGGCAAGGGTATTAAATTAAGGCGAAAGCCTCTGCTGGAGGCGTCCCCCACCCGGTCCCTCTCCGCAGGGGAAAGGATTTTGGCTGCAAGATTCCTTTTCCTAGTTCTGGCAGGGGAAGGTCAGGAAGGGATCTTCACCTAAGGTCATGGCCCTCCAGGGGGGGGATTTGCAGAGTGTTTCGTTATAGGTTCTTCCTTGAAGCCTTGAAGGAGCCGGAAGGTATGTAAGGAAAAGCAGGGGTCGTAAGCCAATGCCATTAAGGGAGGGGGTGGAAGACGGCTGGAAATTTATCTTCATGGGATATAGCAGGCAAGATGCTTGAGCTCCCGGATGGAGTTACAAACCGGGTGCCCTGGAATCGTCTTTTCACTCCTGTATCGGTAAGGAGGATAGAGATCGGGTTTCCAATCTTTATGGCCTGGGATCCACCCTCCGGGAAGAGGCTAGCCGACAATATCCTCCCCCCCATCCACCCGAATCACATTTCCGGTCATCCAGTAGGTACCTGGCTGGCTGAGGACTGCAATCGCGGCTGCGACATCAGCAGGGGTTGTCAACCGTCCCCCCGGATTTCGCTCCTGGGCGATTTTAATCATTTCTTCGTTACCTGGAATTTTTCGCAAGGCAGGTGTATCGGTAACCCCTGCCTGGATGGCATTAGCCGTAATTCCCATAGGAGCCAGCTCCAGAGCCAATTGACGGATGTGAGATTCTAAGGCGGCCTTGGCGGCAGAAACGGGTCCGTAGGTGCGCCAAACCCGATGCCCCCCTGCACTGGTCATGGCAAAAATCCGCCCACCCTGGGTCATAAGTTTCCGGGCCATCAAATCCTGAACCCAGTAAACCAAGCTATGGGCCATCACATCCAGGGTCATATCCATCTGGGCCTGGGTTACTGTATCTTGAGGGGAAGGAGCAATAAAGGCTTTCAGGGTTCCAAACGCCAGGGAATGAAGGAGAACTTTAATCGTAGCAGATCCTCCACTTTCCTTGAGTTTCTCCTGAATTTGGTCAAGGACCTCTTTGCGTTTCTCTGCATCTGCGGCATTTACATTAAAGAATACGGCCTCACGTCCCATTTCTTTAATTTGACCGATAATCCGCTCCACATTAGGTAACGTCGCTTTTCTATCCAGGTGAACCCCAAAGATATGCATCCCGTTCCTGGCGAGTTCCAAACTGGTAGCTTCTCCAAATCCACTAGAGGCGCCTAAAATAAGGGCCCAATGGTCGGCAAGGGGATTTTGTAAATTCATATCTTTAACCCCAACGATCCCGAAGCCCCCAAAGCTGTAACCGTAGGTAAATGGGTAAATAGGCATCGAACCGGTGGTTATCTATATTCGTAGGGGGATAACTTCGTGTTCTTCGGGGTCACGTTTTATTTATTTAGTTTAATAATGCTTTTGAATCTCAATATTATCTATGGGACAAACCTCCAGGCAGAGGTCACACAGCGTACACTCATCCTCTGCCATTTCATTACTGAAAACTTTACCCGATTTCATATGAAAGATATCTACCGGGCAGATCGTAACGCATTTCTTACAATCCGAGGGACATTTGGTGTTATCAAGATGAACCGTTATAAATAAACCCATTCCTTACGCTCCTGCTTATCTGTTCTTCTCCACATCAATTATCTTTATTTTAATCGGGGAAGGGAGGATCCTGCAAGAAAAATCTCTATCAGAATATTTTGAATATTTTTTTCTTGATTTTTAATTTATTTTCAAATACACTGTAAGTGGTAAGACAAGAAAAAGACAAAGATAAGGAGAGAGCCCCCAAGGAAATCCATGCGAAGACCTGTTATTGCTGGAAATTGGAAAATGCATAAAACTTCAGCCGAAGCCGAAGAACTCGCAAAAGCTCTTGTCGACCACCTCACAGACCTTACCGATGATAGAGAAGTAGTTCTTTGCCCCCCTTTTACCGGATTGAAAGTCGTATTTGACGTTATCAAATCCAGTCCGATCAAGCTGGGTGCACAAAATCTTCATTGGGAAAAAAGTGGCGCCTTCACCGGGGAAATTTCTGCCTTGATGTTAAAAGACGTAGGATGTAGTTATGTTATTATAGGACATTCGGAACGTCGTACTTATTTTTGCGAAACTAACTCAACGGTTAATAAAAAAATTTTTGCAGCGCTGGACCACGGGCTTATCCCTATTGTTTGTGTAGGTGAAACCCTCGAAGAACGAGAAAAGAATCAAACCTTTGAAATTATTGAACGTCAAATAAAAGAGGGGTTGGTTGGATTAACCCATTCACAGGTTCTACGGCTTATCATTGCTTATGAGCCGGTATGGGCCATTGGTACGGGTAAAACCGCTACCCCGGAACAGGCAAATGAAGTTCATGCGTTTATACGTTCCTTACTGGCTAAGAATTTTAATGAAACGGTGGCCTCTGAGATCCGAATTCAATATGGTGGTAGTGTAAGGCCGGATAATATTAAATCTCTTATGAGTCAAAAAGATATCGATGGGGTTTTGGTAGGAGGAGCCAGTTTGGATGCCAATTCATTCGCCAAAATTGTAAAGTTTAAGGAATAAATTTTATGATTACGTTTATTACAATTATTCATGTATTGATGTGTATCATTTTGATAGCTATTGTACTGTTACAAACAGGTAAAGGAGCGGATATCGGAGCTGCTTTTGGTGGAGCCAGTCAGACCTTATTCGGTGGTGCTGGTCCCGCCAATTTTTTAAATCGGGTAACAACCGTAGCGGCTGTGGTCTTTATGTTGACTTCCCTTGGACTCACCCTGCTTTCGACCCACAGATCTGCTTCTTCCATCGTTGATAGGGCACGGCAAACGCAGCAGAGTCCTGCTCCAGAACAACCCTCAACTCCACCTCAATCGAGTACTCAAGGGGAGCAGCCGCCTCTGGAAAATCCTTCCAATAAGGCGGTTCCTATTGAGGAGAAACCGGTTACCCAACCCTCTACTTCTCAGGAAAGTAGGGGTTCAACCTCTACCGGTCCAGAGAGTAAAGGAACTTCAGAGCCTTCCCCTTCAGGATCTCAGGAACATTAACCACGTGAGGGGATGGAGATTGAAACCTTAAGTAACCTGATTGAGCTATTAACCGATCTTTAAAAGGAGATTTTATTTATGTATAAAGACTTTAGATCCTTCATTTATCCGGGACTGTTGATTGGGTCAGCTATTTGTGCAAGTATACTTCTGGTTTCCCTGGGGGTCGTGGGAGTTGGTTACGGATTACACACCCTTTTTTCGCTCTCTCTTTTCCAGGGAGTTATTGTCTCTTTAATGATTACCTGCTTTTCCGGATTAACACTTTCCATCGTTTTTCTGGCGAGAAATTTAAAAAAGACCATCGAGCATTTCTCGGTACTACAACTGGAGGATTCTGAAGAAACCGAAGGAGAGGATTACGAAGAATATAGCGAGGATGAAGATATCTATGATGACGAAAAGGATCTTAACGAGTTTTTAAGGAAAATTAGTAAAAGTCGAAAGAGTGTTACAAGAAACGATTTATGCCCCTGTGGAAGTGGATTAAAGCTTAAAGATTGTTGTGGAGAGCTTTAAAAAACAATACCTTATTCTCAAGGCTCTTTAAGTAAAGTTTGTACAAATTGTTGAAGCTGAGGATGCAGGCCGGGATTATCGGCGATTTGGTGAAGGTCCTCCTTAGGGAGGACCTTTAAAATTTCCTTTACCATTTCTCGAAACTCTTCATCCCCTTTAGCCGTAAGGTTTAATAAAACTTGAGGGGTAACTCCCATATTGGCCGCTACATCGTTGAGGAGATCCGATACCTTCATTTTACGAACAAAACTTCTATCTTCTCGCCGGTTAATTTCCGTGAGGGCTGTATAAGCGGCCTCTCGAACTTCTGGCCTTTCTGCCTTTAGGAGAGGCTGGAGTTTTTCGGCAATCTTACGATTCCCCATTTCTCCTAAAGCTTTCGCTGCGGCAATTTGGACCCAACTGTTGTTATCTTGTAAGGCTTCAATAAGATAATCCAGACTCTCTATGGCCTTCAGGCTGCTCAAAGCAGAAATCGCTGCACTTCGAACAATATGGTCTGGATCCTTTAAAGCCTCTATAAGCAAAGGAACAGCTTCGGGAGGCTTGATCTCACCCAGTAGACTCACCACCTGTCGTCGAATATATCGGTCTTCGTGATGTAATCCGACTATAAGATGGGGAAGGACACTTACCGGATCTATTCTTTTCAAGGCCGAAGCTACCCGCGAGCGAACTAGATAATCTTCATCACGGAGAGCTTCCACCAGCTCAGGTATAACTTCTTCCGGATGTAATTCCTCCAGAACTTCAGCAGCCTCAGCCCGGACTTCTTTGCTGGGATCCTTTAACATTTTGGCCAGATACTTCAGAGCCATACTGGTCTTTATCTCCCCGAGGATGTGCGTTACAAACCATCGTACCGAGCTGTCCGGATCTTCCAGTAGTTTAATGACAATCGGCTCTATTTCTGCTGGATCGACTTTTTTTAGCAAAAGAGCAACTTCTAAGGCAAAAGCAGCTTTGTTCCTTTCTCCTGTCGCGAGATTAAGTAGTTCCTGAACCAATTTCTGACCTGATTCCATACCTTAAAGGTTTCAAAAAGAAGCGTTACGAGGTTATCCTAAAGAGTCTTATATCCTGAGGTCTAGATTTTCAGTTTTATTTATATCTAACCTTCCAGGATAAAGCCAATTTTTAATTATAGCAAGTATCCGTATTCATTTAGTAGGTGGAAAAAGAAACACCTCCCATCCCCCCTCCAGAGGGGATTCAGCTGCAGCCACCCTATGTCAGTCCCCCCTGGAGGGGGGATGGGAGGTGTTCAGACAGAAAAAGTGACACCTACTAAATTGGTATAGTTACTTATAGCAACCCCCATAATCTTATAAAAGAGAGGTTTTCTCCTTAAACTTTGTTTAATAACTTAAAAGTCCGGGGAACCTCATCTCAGGGAAAGGGGTCTGACCTAAAGTAATTCCGAATTCGTTTAGTGACCAGCCGTATAAAACGCAAATCGGTTCCAGGACTTTAAAAATTTTTTCTTTTCATACTTCGTATTTGATTTTTGACCTCTCCATCAGTTAAACTGAAAGAGATGCGGTCGTCAACCTATTTTATAAAAGGAGGAGAGAAAATCAAAGAGTTTGATAAGAACAGATAGAGATAAGTTATGAACCGTAAAATTTTATCCATGCAAGAGGCTATTGCCCGATTTGTCCGTGATGGAATGAGTATTGTTGCGGGAACGGCGTTGGAATCCCTTATTCCGTTTTCAGCAGGACATGAGATTATCCGCCAGGGTCGGAGGGATCTTACCCTCATCGGACCTATCTCCGATATTCTCTTCGACTTGTTGATAGGTGCAGGATGTGTACGAAAAGTTGTAGCAGCCTGGGTGGGAAATGTCATGATGGGATCCGGTTATAATTTTCGTCGGGCGGTTGAAGAAGGAATTCCTCATCCTATAGACGTGGAGGATCATTCTAATTTTACCATAGCCCTGGCTCTCCATGCCGCTGCCTTGGGGGTCCCTTATCTACCCACTAAAACGGCTCTGGGATCTGATCTTCCTGTAAATCATCCCGGGATGAAGGAAATAGGCTGCCCCTTTACCGGTGAGAAGCTTCTGGCCGTTCAGGCCATTCACCCCGATATCGCCATCATCCAGGTCCAGCGTTGCGACCCGGAGGGTAACGCCCATATTTGGGGAAATACGGGAATCACTGGCGATGCAGCCCGGGCCAGCCGATCCCTTATTTTAGTTACAGAAGAAATTGTGTCTCCCGACATTATCCGAAGCGATCCGAATCGTACTCTCATTCCAGGTTTTCTGGTCTCGGCTGTAGTTGAAGAACCCTGGGGCGCCCATCCTTCTCCGGTACAGGGTTATTACAATCGGGATCATGGATTCTATAAAGACTATCATGAAGAAACTAAAACCCTGGAAGGCTTTCAAAAATGGTTAAATCGATGGGTTAAAGGTGTAGAAACCCGACATTCTTATTTGCAACTGCTGGGGGAGGAGCGTATTCAGGAGTTAAAGGTTAAAAAGGAGGCCTTATCAGCACCGGCCAACTTTGGGTATTGAGAGGGGTCAGTATGTTCAAGGACCCAGAATTATCCAGTATGCTTATCAGCACCGGCCAACTTTGGGTATTGAGAGGGGAGCTGAAAATGGGAAGTTGAAGCCTTTAAATCTGCCGGTTGCAATTTTCCATTTTCAGGCACAATGCATGAATTATACTTTACCAGAACTTATGGTTGCGGCAGCCGCCCGGGAGATTAGAGATGGAGAGATTATTTTTGTGGGTACAAGGCTTCCCCTGTTAGCCTTTGCCCTGGCTAAAAAAACCCATGCTCCGCGGGCCATAGGGTTTTTCGAGAGCGGGATTATTCGAGATACACCGGCTCAGGAAGTCTTGTATACCATGGGAGATTCTCCTAATATTTTAGGAGCCATACAGTGTGGGAGTACATTGGATCTCATGGGTATGATGCAACGGGGTTGGGTCGATGCGGGATTTATAGGAGGGGCCGAAATAGATAAATATGGAAATCTAAATACTTCTTATATCGGCGGTAAACCCCATTCCGACCATCCGAACCCTGACTTTACTCGCCTTCCAGGCAGTGGGGGAGCTTGCGATATTGCCGCCTTAGCCCGACGTTTACTTATCATCATGCCCCATGAAAAACGGCGATTCAAAAATCGGGTGGATTATATCACCTCACCCGGCTATGGAACGGGAGGAAACTGGCGAGAAACCGTCGGACTACCCCGGGGAGGCCCCGGGGCGGTCATCACGACCCGAGGGATTCTTAGATTCGATCCGGTTACCAAAGAAATGTACCTGGCTTCCAACCATCCGGGTATCCCGGTGGAAGAAATTTTAGCTAACACCGGATGGGACCTTAAGGTGGCTTCCGATCTGAAGGAAACTCCACCCCCGACCCGGGAAGAATTGAATTTTATCCGGGCCTATGATCCGACCGGATTTTGGACCCGGGGATAGGCCGGTAAATCTAAATATTTATCCTATTGACTCCCTCAGAGGGATCAAGTAGTTTTATCAGAAAAAAACCTTTCAAAGTTTTTTTAAACCCAGGGAGGTTAGCATATGTATCCAATCCAGGTTGAATTCGTTGGGCTACTTCCAACCTTTTATCGCACAACTGCCCATTGTTGTTCCACCGACTACTTTAAAGCCTGCGGTATCAATACCGACCTGGATCAACTCCAGGATTACCCACCGGAAGTTATAAAAAACCAGGAAAAGGTCGCGGCCCTATACCATCAACTTCTCCGTGACTTTGGTGAAGGGGTTAAGCCTCTGGTAACGGGGTCCATTTCACTGCGGGGCTTCTGGCTTACTTTAAAGTATCGATTAGGAGGAGATCTGGCCGTTATCATTGATAACAAACGAATACTCAAAGAGCCCTTTGATTATCCAACCCTTAAATATGCCGTTCAGGAAGAACTGGCTATGGGGAAGGTGTGATACAAGGAGCGAAGAAATGCAGTGGGTCAAAAAGTGGTGGAAAAACTTCAAAGATTTCTTCTGGGGTCTTTTTATCTTTGATCTCTATCGGATCACTCTTGAAGAAAAAGTTAAATATGAAGAGGTCATGAATATTGTTCTTCTGGGGGAATTGCTAGGGATTCCCCTTATGAATTCCACGGTGACGCTTCGGTTATTACCCTATTTATTTCCAAAATTGAAAAAGTGGAAACAAAATCAGCTTCGAGAAAGGGATGTTACCGAATTCGTTCCAGAGGTCCATTAAGATAAAATCCTCATGAATAGCGTTGCTTTCCAGGTCGTTGTATATTTATCTTTTCTGTTTTTAATCTGGTACTTTATTGGATCCTATTTAAACCAAAGGCAAAGTCATCAAATTGTCCGATGGATTCAGGGAGGTTTGGATAGTGTCGGTGAGGGAATATCGGTCCGCTGGTTAAGTATTTCCGGTTTTCAAATTGTGGTAGAAAAGCCTCTTCCCCCTTTTAAAGGTATGGCCCTTATGGTGATCCTGGAACCAAGGAGTATGTTGTTGGCCTGGCTCTTTCATCGGTTGATGGGGCGAAAGGGCTTACTCAGTATTCGAGGAAACCTTCTCAGGGAACCGGATTTAGAATTTGAAGTTTTTGATCCCCAAAATCGAATCGGAAAAGAAGCTCTACAAACCGTAATCCAGGAAAACTGGATCTCTCAAGAATTGGAAAATACTTCTTTCCTATTAGCCTTCCAGCAGGGGAGTCACCAGGAACGGCTTCATAGACTTTCTTCAATCTTTCAACCCTGGTTTTCTCATCTTCTCCGTTTTTCTATCCGAAAGAACTTTCCCCACCTGCTGGCAAGCTTTTCTCTTTCTGAATTGAAAAAGAAGAAAGCCGAAGATTTCTTTAGTTTTCTAAAGGAGCTTGGAAGGCTGGTGCAGGAATAAGGAAAGGAAAAAAAATAAATTGGTTGGGCTCTTCTTCCTCACAAAGGGAGATCAGGTATGGCATTGGGCGTAGGGGATAACCTTCAAGATTTCTTGTAAGACCTCGCGGGAACAATTTCCGGTAAAGGTTAAACAGAGGGTCCTCTGAAGTACCTCACAGGGAAGGAGAATCTGAAGTCCCTCTTCCCATCTTTTTTTAAAGACCCCCCGGGTAATTTTTCCAAAGGTTTGGGTGGCAGCATGTTTACCAATCCATAGGATACCTTGAGATTCAATAGGTTTCAGAACCGGCTTAAACCGTTGTGTATTTCCTTTTTTGATCTGTAGAAGAAGCTCCAGACTTAAAGATCGCTGGGGATCTGCCAGAAGATAGTTAACACTTCCCGAGGTAACCCAGGAAATATTTTGAGAGGTAAAACTGGCGTCCACATCCGGGGGGGTCAGGATATCTACCAATTGCCAGGAATCAGGTAGAGGTAAGATGAGGAAGTTGGTAACCCCGAGAAAGAAATTGTTGGCAGCTAAGAGATGTTTTTTCACCCTGGAAACCGACCCTCAGAAGTCGGAATTTCTTCTGACTTCTGGCTTATAATTCATTCCAGAAGGAGGGCACATAGTTGAACATATCCTCAGAGACTTTTTTAATCATTTCTAATCCAACAACCTCCCGGGGATACAGAGGGATATAGGCCCGAACTAAGTCACCGAGATCCTTCTTAATGGTTCTCATATACTGTATCTGCTCTTCGTATTTATTCTTAAGATATTCTTCTCCCTGGCTGGCTTCGACGGTTTCCCGGCTCAAGATTCCGTTTACAATGACCCCGCCCACCGGAATATCGTAGGCTTTAACCATGGTAATGAATCTTTTGACAACAGCAATGGGGAGGGCCAGAGGGAGGGTAACGAAAAAGAAGGCAGTTATATGGGAATCGATCAAAACGTTTTTGACTTTTAAAAACCGCTCGTTCATCGAGATGAGATCTGCCATCAACGGATCCTTTTTGACCTCTTCCATGACTTTTTCTTTGCGAAAAGATAACTGGACCCTCATGGAAAGGGCTTCTTTTCGGCTCTCGATCATACGGCCTAGCCATAGTCCATAAATTTTGCTGAGACCGATGAGACGGACGGCGTTTGCTACGGCGGCCGTATCAAAGACGATGCGGTCATACTCAGATCCCTGCTGTAACATGATATCCATCATTTTATCGAACATGGCCGATTCTTCAAAAGCCGGATTCGTCACCGCAATATCGATAAAAGGACCTGCATCTACCGGAATATCCGACCATTTGAGAAACTCCCGAACCCGTTTTCCAATATTCTCTCGATACCGTTCAACAATATCCTTGGCATCTACTTCTATGGCATAGAGATGCGAAGTACCTTCAACCCTTTTGATAGTACCTCCGGTTAGATCCTGATTAAAGACACTGGCCAGAGAATGAACCGGGTTGAGGGAAGCAAGAAGTGTTTTTTTACCTTGCAGGGTGGATTTGTAGGCGATGGCCGCGGCTGAGACGGTTTTACCAACTCCTCCTTTCCCGCCTGTAAAGATAAATTTAAGATTCGGTTTTTCAGCAAGCAATTGTTCCAGTGAGGCCATCTATCCATATCGGGGTCCAACATCAAACATCAGGGGTCAGAAGGGAGAATCATTCTGATCCCTGATGTCTGATCTCGAACCTTAGAATTTGATTTTTGAGTGGATTAAGTCTTCTGAAGCAATTTTGATCATTTCGAGTCCTTTAGGTTCCCGGGTGAACATGGGTACCGCCGCGACAATATAATCTCCAAACTTTTCCTTGATAACTTTTAAGTATTGTTGTTGCATAAGAATTCTATTTTTCAGGAACTCGCTCAGATTAGGATTCTGTAAAAGCTCAACGGGATAAATCTGGTTAACTACCAGACCAGACATTTCAATACCCAGGTCGTTAAACATTTTCAGGGCCCTTTCCGTGTCTACAATGGCCATGCTTTCCGGGATCAACACCATAAAAAAAGCCGTCCGCTTTCGGTCTGTGATTAAGTCGGTAAAGTTTTTTATTTTGTTTCGAATATCCAGGAGTTCCTTCATGACCATATCTTCGGAGGCCTGTCCACCACCTTTCAGAGTCGCGGCCACTTCGTCATATTCAACGACCTTTTCTCGAGCTTCTGTAATTTTCTCAATCCATTTGGAGAGGATATCGGCCATGGCGACCATTCGAACGCCATGTCCAAAGGGAGGCATATCAAAGATGTAGATATCGAAGTTTTTCTGCGCTACCAGTTCGGCCATGGCGTCGTAAGTAGCCGATTCATACATGGCCGGTTCCGCAGAGGTGGAGTCAATATACTCTTCTATTTCTGCAGGGACTTCCTCTAAACCATACATGTCCTTAATCTTTTGCTTAACCTCGTTTTGATAATCGGCCACCCGCCGGTCGGCATCAATTTCAACTACATACAAGTTCGGTATAATTTCTATAACTCCCTTACCGAAGAAATCCCTTTCAAAGATGTCCGACAAAGAAGCCTGGGGATCTGTGCTGAAGAGAAGGGTTTTTTTGTTTTTAACCGTGGCCATATAGTAGGCCAGAGACGAACTGCTGGTTGTTTTACCCAGTCCTCCTTTACCGGCGAAAATGACAATTTCCACATCCCTACGCCGATCAAAAAACTCACCAAGTCCTTTCATTAAGAATCCGTTTGTTATCCGTTGTCTGTCGTCCGTTGTTTTTAATCCTAAAAGTCAAAGCCGGTTCCCATCGCTCATAATCGGAATATCACCAACCGATTCGGGAAAGAGGCTGTGAACTTATTCTTTCTTTTCTTACAACGAATAACGGACAGCGGACAACAGATTAAAATATGGCATCTGTAAAATCTCTTTCCCGAAACACACGCATCTTCCAGGATTTAATATTAGGAACCGCGTAGGGCAAAATGCGCAGTGAGTAGTAGGGAGGTAAGACGGGGATACCGAGCATATCGCCCAAAGTAATAAACATGAACAAATGTTCTAAATACATGCGGGTTCTCAGGGCCGACATGACATGGCCGTGGGAAGCCATCCCATAAAGAACACCTTTTGCAGCTTTTTTAAAACTTGTTTTTTCAGAACCTTGTTCCTTTTCCTGTTCTTTTTCTTTATCTTTCTTTTTCCAAAACATGTTTAGTAGAAATAGGCTCTGGGCAGTAAACTGTGGACAGCTAGAAGTCATTCACTACCTGTTGCTCACTGCCTGCCACTCACTGATTTAAGCACTTTCCCTTGCCATGGCCGGCGTGGGTTCTGCCTTGAACCGAAAGTACGCCTTATAAGTATAGTAAGCCATTCTTAACCCTAAAAGGAACAACATAACACCTACGAGGATAAAGACGCTATTTAACAAAACCGATATGGTCGGATAGGGATAGGGTGCATCCGGGGAGGGTTTTGCTAAAGGTCCGGCTACTTTCAGCCCAAATTTGGCAAATTCCTCTATTCCCAGATAGCCCAGCACGGCTCGGGTGAAATCGTAAATTTCCCAGAGAAGTGCGGCCAGGGTTGTTACAATCATAAAGGTTGCCGGAATTAAAGTGTAAATACTTGGGCTTTTGACTCTGGCAAGATGAATGGTAATAAGCATAATGGCCAATCCAGCCAGGAGTTGGTTAGCCCCTCCAAAATATAACCAGAGGTTGATCCAGCTTCCCGTAATGGCGAAGATCCAGGGGATGAGGAGTCCGACAAAAGTGGCCGGATATTTTTGTCCCAGTATATTTTGGCCAAAAACTTCTGCCGAAATGAGTCGCCAGAATCGGGTTACTAAAGCCTGGACGGTTAAAGCATAAATGACCAGAACCACACCAAAATAGGTGGTAAGAAAATTCCTTACGGCCTCTCCGCCTCCAAAATAAGCCGAGGTTAATTTAACAGCTCCATAAACCCAAGATCCGATGTTACGAACTCCCCCTGCCGCCGCAGCCGCTACCTTCATTTCATCGTTGGTTAATACCATATAACAGGCTACCGAGGCCAGGGCCAGTAATCCTTCTGAAAGCATAGAACCTGCTCCCACCGGATGGGCGTCCGTCTCGATATCCAACTGTTTGGAGGTGGTCGAGCTCCCAACCAGACTATGCCAGCCCGATATGGCTCCACAGGCAATAGCCACAAAGAGAATAGGCCACAAAGGTCCTACATTGGGGTCCGGGTAAAATCCTTTAAAAGCGGCCTGTACCAGGGAAATATTCGTTATCGGAGAAAGAAGAGCTCCGATCAAAATCAGAATAATGGCTAAGTAAGTGGGGAAAAAGGATACGTAATTAACTGGCTGGATAAAGACCGGCATAGGAAGGATAGAACCAGCAAATAAAATCCCACAGACTACCACAGCCCAGAAAGCAATGGTCCAGCTCCCTAGGAAGTTTGAGGGTATGGGTAACAGTCGTCCCAGAAAGATGCTTACCACGATAAGAGCCAGCGCAAGAATCGTTACCCGAACCACGTTGATTCGATATTTGTAAAGGAGTCTTCCAGCTAAAATCCCCGTTGCAAAGATGCCAAGGGTCGCTACAAAGGTGGTCGGAAAGATATTCCAAAAGGTCGCAATCAGGTAGATAAACACGGCGGAGATAATGATCATGTAAAAGAGCAGAAAACCCAGTAGAGTATTTCGTCCCTTAGGTCCCGTTAACTCGTAGCTGATAGGTCCAAAAGACCGACCTTCGTTTCGAACTGAAACCATAATTGCCCCATAATCCTGGAGCCATCCAATGAAAAAATTCCCCAGGATAATCCAGATTAAGGCCGGTAACCATCCGAACGATAAAGCTACAAAAGGACCTAAAATTGGACCCAGAGCGGCTATACTCTTAAATTGATACCCCCACAACACATACTTGCTAACCGGGAAGTATTCAACCCCATCCATATACATATGGGCCGGAGTCGTCCGCTTTGGATCCGGTTTCCATACCGTCCGATCATACCACTTCCCATACACCCGAAATGCAATCCCATAGGCAATGATTGCAAGGACAACAAATATGAAAGGATAACTGGCCATATCCCTCCCTCCTGCTTAAGGTTTGGCTTTAGTTATTTATTAAATAACCTAACCGGTTTCCCTCCCCTATCTTAACAAGAAATTTCAGAAATTTATGATATAAAACTTATCACCTGGTTTGTCATCATGTCAAGCAAAACTAAGGAGATTTGAAAGATTTAATTGACTCTTTAAAGAAATTTTTATAAATTACTGTCCCAGTAAGGGTAATTTTTATATCCCTTCGCTTTAAGGATATCTAATTACCCGCAAGTAGCTCCAGGCTTGCTCCGACAATTTATAAGATATTTCCAGGGGGAAAGGGGAATCAGGGTCATTTGCCTGTAATGGCAGATGGACCGTATACTTC
This sequence comes from Candidatus Limnocylindrales bacterium, assembly GCA_035559535.1. Classification (NCBI taxonomy): domain Bacteria; kingdom Bacillati; phylum Chloroflexota; class Candidatus Limnocylindria; order Candidatus Limnocylindrales; species Candidatus Limnocylindrales bacterium. Next base: position 42,013 of record DATMBG010000004.1, on the reverse strand, counting down.
CCTTACAAACCCGCCATGAACGATCAGGGTATTCATCTGATTCTTGTTCGCCACGGAGCTATAGGGTCCTCAGGATCACAACCTTACTGGGGACAGAAAGATATGCCTTTAAATACCGCAGGTCTCCAACAAGTTGAAAAATTGGTTAGAGGCCTTCAAAATTTTAAATTTCATGGGATCTATACCAGTGACCTCCAGAGAGCTATACAAACCGCCGAACCCATCGCCCGGGTTCGGGGTTTAACCCTGCAAACTACCCCCGCTCTTAGAGAACTCCATTTCGGTGAGTGGACCGGATTAACTTATCAGGAGCTTCTGGAGAGAGATCCTGAGACCTATGAGAGGTGGTTGCAGAGGCCTCTGCAGATTCGACCTCCAAAGGGTGAAAGCCTGAAGGAATTAAAGAACCGGGTGTTGACCTGGTTTTATGCCATGCTAAAAACCCATAATCCAGATGAAACCGTCCTTCTGGTCGGGCATTCTGGTTCGCTTAAAATGATCTTATTTGAAGCCCTCAACTTGAGCCTGACTTCATTCTGGCGTATGGAATTGGGTCCTGCTTCCGTCAGCAGATTGACTTACTATGAAAATACCTGTGTGGTTCATACCTTAAATGATACCTGTCATCTTCGGTAGAAGGCGGGTGTGGGAGTGTGGGGAGTGTGGAAGTGTGGGAGTGTGGAAGTGTGGGAGTATGGAAGTGTGGGAGTATGGAGGTGTGGGAGTATGGAGGTATATTCTCCCTTCCACACTCCCATACTCCTACTCCCACACCCCCATACTCCCATACCTATTTCTATGGGTGAGTTAATTCTTATTTTAGGTGGTGCTCGAAGTGGAAAGAGTCAACAGGCTCAAAAATTAGCAGAAGCCCACGGGCAGAAGGTTTGCTATCTGGCTACCTGTATCCCAGGGGATGAAGAGATGCGGCAGCGGGTTCTCTGGCATCGAAAAAATCGCCCTTCCCATTGGAAAACTGTTGAGGAAGCCACGGAAGTTATCCCGGTTCTTGAAAAAGAGTCTCTAGATTCCGAAGTGATTCTATTAGACTGCTTGACGTTATTTATTTTTAACCTTATGGAAATTTATCCAAACGAAACAGAGGTTTTATCTCAGGTAAAACGTCTCTGCGAAACAACTAAAAAAATTTCACCAACGGTCTTGGTTGTTTCCAATGAGGTCGGGGGGGGAATCGTCCCGGAGAATGCACTGGCACGGAAATTCAGGGACCTGGCCGGACTGGCCAATCAGTTAACAGCCCAGTATGCCGATTCGGTTTACTGGATGGTCGCTGGAATACCGGTCAAGATAAAATAAGGGACGCGGGGACGCAGGACATGGAAAAAATCACTGAGAGAGGCTTGTCCCCGTGTCTCAGAATATCCATGATACGATTCCTGCTGGCACTCCAATTTCTAACTATCATCCCCCTTCCTGTAAGAGGAGAGATAACCGATAAAATGCTGGGAGAATCCCTGGTTTACTTTCCCCTGGTAGGGATTCTATTAGGGGGTATCTTAGTGGGATCTCATTTTGTTCTGGCTCTTTTCCTACCGGAGAATATCGTTTGCGTATTTTTACTACTCATCCTTATCCTCCTTACCGGAGCTCTACACCTGGACGGATTTGCCGATACGTTAGATGGGCTTTTCAGCCGGAAAAGCCGGGAGGAAATGTTACAGATCATGCGAGATAGCCGGTTGGGAACCATGGCGGTCCTGGGTTTGATTATTCTCCTTCTCCTGAAATACCAGTTGTTATATACCCTTTCGGGTAAGGGAATCAATGCCGCGCTTCTGCTCATGCCTCTGCTAGGACGCTGGGGAATGGCTGCAAGTGCCAGCCTGGCAAAGTATGCCCGGTCCGATGGAGGAGTTGGGAAGCCTTATACAGAATATGCCGGACTTCGGGAATTTATAATAACCACCGGTCTCACCTTTTTAGGTGTGGTTCTGGTAGGGAGAATCCGGGGGATACTTGTTTTTATATCTGTTGCGATTCTGGCCGGAATCCTTTTTCACTTTATATCCAGAAAATTGGGGGGTATGACGGGGGATACTTACGGAGCCTTAGGGGAAATTGTAGAAGTTGCCGTGTTATTGGGATATGAGATATTCGGTTAGGTAGATTGGAAATTTTTAAATAATCGAAAAGACCTCTGCACAGGGGATAAAATTCCCCTGGTTTCTGGGTGATCCCTTATAGATTTTTAACGGTTTTGATTTGGAGAAGTCGGGAACTGATCACTTTAATAACCTGAAGTCCAATGGCCGGGCGATCCATGAGGACATGCTGGAAGGCGGAACCCTGTAGAACCAAAACATAAACGGGGCCTTCTAAAGCAGTAACCGTTGCCGTTCGAGGAACTTCTCCGAGGACCCCGATCTCTCCGATACAGGTTCCTTCCTTCAACACATTAAGGACTTTCTTCAGCCCATTTTGGGAAGTATGGACTTCCACCTTGCCGCTAATTACAATATGAACTTCGTCTCCGGGTTCTCCTTCTTTACATAAATCTGTCCCCCTGGGGTAGATTCGTTCTTCTGCTCGTATGGCCAGTTCCTCTAAATCTTCGGGTCTCAACTGGGCAAAGAGCGGAACCTGATACAAAAGTGCCATCCGCTCGACCAGAATAAGAGGAGGTATGACTAAGGGATCCCTTTGGGAAGCGATAACCTGCTTAACCCAGTTTTGCACGAGGGGATGGTCATCTTGAAGACCTTGTTGTAAATATTCCCCGGTTAACAGACCCTTCTTCCGAAGGATACCCAAAGCCGTCTGTCGAACTTTCGGGTCCGGATTCTTGAGGGCCGGGATCAGAAATTCAGCAAAAGTCTTATTTTCTATGAAGCCACAGGCATAAAGAGCTGTAGATAGAAGATTCCCCTGAGCTTCAGCCAGTATAGCCGATAAAGTGGTTTCCAACGGGATCCCGGTACTTTGAGGAGTGGTACCTGGGGTCAGGTTTTCCAGAATAGTATCAAGATCCAGAAGGAGTTTTTCATCTTCGATTCCTCGCAAATCTTGAAGAACATCTCGGGTATTATCCAGATTTCTATTGGTTATGAGATCTCGTAAGCGCTCAACTTTAGACTCGTGGCCTAACAGGGAGAGTGTTTCCAGGATATTTTCAATCTCCCGAAAGATTTCTACACTTAGAATATAGCGCAGGTACTCTGTGGAGACATGGTGCGGGTGGGGAAGATCTTGCCGCCATTGATTTAAATTCTGAGCCTTATGAACATGTTCCCAAATTTGGGTCCACAGCGTTCCCCCTTTATCGGTGATCTGCTTTAAAATACGGAGATGGTCCTCTTGAGATATTCCATAACGTTGTCGAACCTCTTTAAAGAGGCTTTCATTCCCGGTACCACTCAGGATGTAGCCTTCCAGAATAGTTCGATAGTTCTCCAACTGGAAATTCTTTTCGATAGAATGCTCATAATTGGGATCAAATAACCTTCGATCTTCCTGGCTGAGGGAGGCTATGACGCGATCATGATCACTTTGTGAGATCCCTAACTGTTCTCGTAGTCGCTTTAACAAATTGAGATCCTCCTTGGTTGCGATCCCATCCTGAACCATCTCTCGAATCGCTTCCTTATAGGCATTGAGACGCTGTTTAAATTCTTTTTCTCGCTCGGTATGAACAAAATAGACCTCTCTTAAATCCTCAGGGGGGGGAGTATCTCCCCAGGTCCATCGCCGTAGGAATCCCTTACCGAAACGCTCCTGGATAAAATCTTTTTCTTGACGGTTAAGTCCTTTCCATAGCAGGGCGGTAGAGGTTACAAGGATAGCGAATTTGAGAATTTGATAAAAAAACGGATAGTTTTTGAATGTGGGAGCTCCGGCAAAGGTGTAGAAGAGGTTAAAAGCACAGAAAGAGGCCAGGCAGAGTAATTTATGTCGAATCGGATCCTTCTTCTCCTCAGCTTTTTCAGGATTGGACTTCCCTTTAAGGAGCAAACTCTCTAGAGCCAGGAAAATTCCGAAACTTACCAGGGAAAAAACCAGGAGGGTTAAAGGGGCTGCCAACCATTTAGGAATATAGGGGAAAAAGAACAAGCCCGGATCGGTTATTTGATCTGCCAGATTAAATTCTTGCGTCCAACGTCCGCTAAAATAATACGTCCAGGTTCCCACATATAAATAATAGTATGTATAAAATCCCAGTACGAGGCCTGGAAAGGCAAAGTAAGCAAACCTTTTTGAGGTTTTGGTTTTTTCCTTCCAATAGTTATTCTCCAGGTCAATATCGGGACAATCCTTCTTACAAGCTGTACACGGTCTGCAAGCTGAATTGGGCTGATCTTTCAGGTTATTGGGTTCACAGTAAATCTTCTCGATCAACCCCACCGGACAGATAAAATTACACCAGGTTTTTCCGGTATAAAACAGCCCGGTTAGAAAGGCTGCGACGGCCATAAAAATCAGAAAGCCGGAAAGCCAATAAATATCTGCATTGGTAAAGAGAAGTCGAAGGGTTAGGGCCAGAAACATAAATCCAAAGGTAAGGTAGTAGTAATTTTCCTCAAACCAGGGAGGAACTTTCGGCCTTTTACTGCGAGGAATTTTCTGGCCTAGTTTGGTAAAGAAGGCAAGGGGGCAAATATCTCGCCAGGTGTGGTACCCTACCAGGACAATAAAAAAAGGTAGTGAGGCAATAACCACCGTCCAGACCAGGCGTGGCCCGTCCGGTGATAAGAGCGTTAAAGGAATAAGACCCACAAAGACCATCAGAGCTATCCCATAGATAGCCAACCAAAAAGGTCCGGATCTATTTGCCGATATAAACTTCACAATAGTCGTAAAATCTTAAGGAGATAAATTAAGCAACTTATCTTAACCATCTACGTCTAAACTGTTAAGATTACCGTATACAATTCATATACAATTTAGGTTAGATGCTTAAAAAACTACCCAAAGTTTACACCATGGAAATAAAAGGTGTCAAGCTCTTTTCGCACCTTTCAAGGTCTTTTCTATTTTTTATTAAAATCCTAAGTACTCTCTTTTGCCCGTCAGGGGGTTTCAATAGAAATAGAAATTTCTTATAGAAAATTTAACATACTTTTCTTTTATAGGAATTAATGTAGATGAGAAGCCCATTATTGGAATATAAATCCATAAAATAAAATTTCCCTATAAGGTAATAAGGAAGATTTTGTAAAAAAATAAGAAAAGTCCTAAGAAATTTAACTGAATTTCAGTGGGGAACTTCTTATGAAATACGTTACATAACGTTAGGAATTTTTTTACTCTGGGAGAAAGAGCTTTCCCGGAAAATATCATAAAAAGATTTCTTTTTGTCTTTTTTTAAAGACAAAAGGGGAATGGGTCGAGGTAGATTTTGCGGTTTCGAGGAATTCTTAGAGGGAAGAAAATTTCCCATGTCCGGTATAAAAATTGGATAAAGTGCCTCCTTCCTTCATTCAAATCTACCTCAAATCTTTGACAAACTGTTTTTGTAACTTTTCCCCTGTTTGTCTTTATAAAAGTGTGGGCATCTTGCCTGTAAAACAATTACTTCAGGGCTTAGGTTAGCCCCTTTGAGATCGGAGTCTGAGAACGAGTACTGAACAGGTTATGGCTCTTAAAAACTGGCATGGTTATTGCTTTCAAAAACCTTGATTCCTTTCCCGGTGGGGAGGAAGGGAGGAAACTGCTAACTCGCCAGGAGGCCCGGACCCCTGTAAATCCGATAAGAGACAGGAATTTTAGCATTTCAGGCAGGTTTATGAATTTAATAAATTCCTCAACAAATTAAATTTAAGAGATAGAAGACCAAATTGGTTAAAGAATTACTCTATTTTTACAGTTTTTAACGGTTAATCTGAGAAGGGGGATGAAGAATCAAGGAAAGCAGAAGGAGTGGAGAAAGCGAGGGGCCTTCTGCTTTTTTTTCCTCATCTTTGTGGGAAAAAATCTATAACCTGCGAAAAAATACAAAAAAATACCAAAATATAAAAAATATATATGTAAATTTAAATTTTAAAACAAATCCAGCTCTAAAGATAGGCTTAAAAATTTCTTTAAGCTGGTATTTTATCACAAAGGGTGCTTCTATACGAAATTAAAGTGGGTAAATGAAATTTTTTCATGTATTATTATTCTTAAAGGATAACTTGAGTCTCAATCCGATGAGAAAGAAAATATTACCGTCATTCTTCCTGTATAAGTTTTTATTGTGACCTTTGGAGATTGTTTAAATCAATCATCCCGATTTAGGATAAAGATACGGAGGATAGGAACAGAAAGTAAAAAGTTAGAAAGTAGAAAGGAATTCGTCGATTCCCTGCTATCTAACTGGATCCTTTCTGGGAAAAAATCTACAAGTTTAAAATTTTTATGGATTATGTGTTCGTTTATAAAGGGGATAACCTTAATAAAGCCGAGAATGTTATCTCGATAGATCCACGAAAACCCATCTCCATCGGAAGACATGATTTTAACGACATTCATCTTCCAGATCCCTCGGTTTCAAGATTTCATGTGATATTCTTTCCGAATCCAGAGGGTCATTATTATTTCCAGGATCTGGGCAGTCAAAATGGTACCTATATCAATGGAAAGAAGAGAGATTATGGGATCGTAAATGAAGAAGACCGGATCGGTGTAGGAAATTATACGGTGATTTTTCAAAAGCAGGGGAAAAAAAGCCGGGTAGAGAAGTCTTACTTAACCATTATGGCCGATGAAAATGAGAATGATCTTATGAAAACGGTTCATTTTTATGCCCTTTCTCCCGAAAGACAAGAAGAGGTAGAAATGTTAAAGGGGGATCCCGAAGGGCTTTTACTACTTTACCGACTCAGTCGTTTTGCAAACCTGACCCTGGATATGGAAGAAGCTTTACAGGGGATCGTTGAAGAGCTGGCTAAATTCCTTCACCCGGGTGCCGATCACGACCCTTCCCTTCGGATATTTATTGTCTTATTGGAGCCGGGAGGGGCTAACCTGACCTGTCTGGCAAAATTTCCTTCCGAGGAAGGCGAAATAAAAGTCAGTCAGACCATTATTCGACGTCTTCTCGATGAAAGGAAGGCTCTGATGGTGATGGATGCCTCGGTAGATGAAAGATTTAAAACAAATGGGGTTCTCCCCGCCGGAAGTATCCTGGGTTTACAGATAAAATCTGTAATTTGCATTCCTCTGGAATGGGATAAAGAAATCCAGGGATTCCTCTATTTGTCCAGCTCACAAAAGGGTCTATTTGGAGAAAGGGACTTAAACCTTTTAAACCTGATCAGTGCAGATATTTCTGCTCTGATAGAGAAGGATTTAGATTATCGAGCCATCCGAGATGAAAAAGCCCGGCTTGAGAATAAACTTGAAATGGAAGGTACCATCATCGGGGTAAGCCCGGGGATCAGGAACATTTTGAAAACTATTGAAAAACTTGCAGATACCGATGTCAACGTTTTAATAACCGGGGAAACAGGGACCGGGAAGGATTTGGTTGCCAAAGCTATCCATCAGAGTTCTAAAAGAAGAGGAAAACCCTTTATAGACGTAAACTGTGCCGCCATCCCGGAAACCCTCCTGGAGAGTGAATTATTTGGAGTTATAGCCAACTATCCTGGACTTCACAACAAGGAGGCCCTTAAGGGAAAATTTGAACTGGCCCATGGAGGGGTTGTGTTTCTTAATGAGATTGGCGAGCTTCCGCCAAAACTCCAGGCCAAACTCCTTACCGTTTTGGAAGAAAAGAAAATTTGGCCGTTAGGAGGTACTCATCCGATTCCTGTGGATATAAGAATCCTGGCAGCCACCAATCGAAACCTCCAACAGGAGGTCCGAGAGGGCCGTTTTAGAGAAGATCTTTATGAACGGTTAAATACCTTCCCCCTTCATTTACCCCCCCTGAGGGAAAGGAAAGAAGATATTCCGCTTTTAGCCGGTTATTTTCTTTATAAATTACGACAACAATACGCCAAGAGGATCTCCCGCTTTTCCAACTCCTGCATGAAATCCCTCACCTTATATGACTGGCCGAGAAATATTCGGGAATTAAAAAATGCCATCGAAAGAGCGATAATTCTCACAGATAAGTCAGTCATCACTCCAGAGTTCTTTGATTTCAAGGTTAAGAAAGAGACCAAGCCTAAATCCTTAAGGGAAGTAGAAAAGGAACATATTCTACGCGTGCTGGAATACACTCAGGGAAATAAGGAAAAAGCCGGTCATATCCTAGGAATTTCAAAACAAACCCTTTATAACAAAGGGAAAGAGTATGGTCTTCCAGGATTTGAAGAAAGCGTCTAGAAATTGGACACTTCCCGACTTCCATCTATGAATCCCTAGAGATGAAAAATAAGAAAAAACTCCTGTAAGTTAAGAATAATTAAGCTGATTTGAAATTAGAAAAACCTTGGCATTAAGATTGCCTTAGATCAGAACAGAGAAATGGAAGCTAAAAATCAGGTTATCGTGGTACGGAGGCATATAGAATGAAATTCCAAAAGATCTATACCAAGAATGGATTTTTAATCCTGTGGTTGGTCAATACCCTTATTCCCATCCTGTCCTTTTACATGGCCATATGGATGAGAAGCAAGATCTCTTCCTCGCCCTATGTGCCGAAGGGATCTATCCTCCAGAATGCCATTCTTTTTACCTTATTAAGTCAGTATTTTTTCTATTTATTTGACCTTTATAATTTCAGGATAAAACTCAGCACCCTGAGTTTGTATAATTTCAGGGTCAAACTGGGTACCCTTAGTTTAATTCTGGGTATTTCTACTTCCATTATCATTGCTTTAGGTATTCTGGGAGTAGGTTATTACTTTATCCCTTCTTTAAACCAGAGTAAAAGTCTTTTAGCTTTATCCGGTCTATTTACCATCATTTTGATCAGCTCTTGGTGGTTGATCTACGATAAAACCATACGGGTCCCTCAACGAATTTTGATTGTAGGTTCCTCGGAGATCGGAGAAACCATTGCACGGGAAATTCTTTCAAATCCGGATATGGGCTATCAACTCATAGGTTTTGTAGATGAATTCTCCATGCAGGGTTATGCGGATCAGGAAAATAAGCCTGATATCAAGGGGAATCGATTTAACACCGCCTGGATGGCCCCTACCCTGGGAACCCTGACCGAGTTGAATCAGGTTATCAAGAATACGACCCCGGATGTGATCGTGGTGGCTTTGGCGGAACGGAGAAAATTTTTTCCAATGGAAACCCTACTGGATTATAAGCTACGGGGTATGAAAATCTATGATTCCATAGATTTTTACGAACAGCTCACCGGTAAAATTCTGGTTCAGGGACTTCGACCCGGCTGGTTGATATTTTCCGATGGATTTAAAAAATCCAAACTCAATGAGACTTCCAAGCGAGGTTTAGACATCGTGATGGCTACTTTAGGGCTTATTCTGGCGTCCCCGCTCATGTTCATTGTAGCCATTTTGATAAAATTGGAAAGTCGCGGACCTATCATCTTTTCCCAGGAACGGGTAGGACAATGGGATCGATCTTTCACCATTCATAAATTTCGTTCTATGATTCAAGAAGCAGAAGCTACCACAGGCCCTGTCTGGGCAACCGATAAAGATCCGCGGATTACCCGGATTGGCCAGTTCATTCGTAAGTATCGGATTGATGAGTTACCCCAACTCTTTAACATTCTCAAAGGGGATATGAGCCTGGTGGGACCGAGACCGGAAAGAGCCTACTTTGTAGAAATTCTCAGAAAAGAAACCCCTTACTATGCAGTCCGTTCAACGGTAAAACCCGGGCTTACCGGTTGGGCCCAGGTTAGTTTCCACTACGGATCCTCTGTGGAAGATGCCGTAGAAAAACTTCAGTATGATCTGTTTTATATAAAAAATCGGTCTTTGTTTCTAGATCTTGTTATCATTCTAAAAACCATAGGCGTGGTCTTGCTGGGGAAAGGCGCAAAATAATTTGCTTTTGACCCATGGATTTTATATCTTTAAATTAACTGCTGGTGTTAAATATTCTTCTCCAGGGTCTTATACACACTTTTTAAATCAACTTGCTTTCATCTTTTTAATTGAGGTAAGCATATGGATAAGTTAGAACAATTTAACCTCCAATATTATCTTCAATACGGTCTTTCGATCCTTTCCCGTCGTCGCTGGTTATTTTTCTGGTCTTTTCTCTCAGTACTTTGCCTGGCTACCGGAGTAAGTTTTTTTATCCCGGAGGCTTATCAAACCAGTATGACGATCCTTATCGAAAGGGATTCAATTATTAACCCCTTAACAAGGGGTTTAGCCACAACCTCGGAAATGCAGGAGCGGTTACGTACAATCCGCCAGGGAATTTTAAGTCGCCCTATCATTGAAAAGGTGATCAAGAAATTAGATCTGGATAAGGAAGTTCACACGCCTGAAGAGCTGGATGCTTTAATCAAAAAGATACAAAAGCATTTAGATATTAACATTCGGGGGAGTGATTTGTTTACCGTCAGTTATACGGGAAGCGATCCGGTTATGGTGAAACAGTTAATCGATACCTTAACGACCCTGTATATTGAGGAAAATATCAGTGCAAAGCGATCGGATACTTATCAGGCCTTTGATTTTATCAATGAGCAATTGCAAATATATAAGAAAAAGCTGGAAGAATCCGAAAAAACCCTTCGGGAATTTAAAGAAGCAAACCTTAAAGATTTGCAGTATAGAACTTCGGTAACTTCGGTGACCCAGTCCGAAGGGGGATCCAAAGAAGTACAGGTCAACAGTGGTCCTGTAGTTGGAGGGTTACTGGGTGGGGGAGCCCAAAACGCTAATCTGGCTAAGTTAGAGCAATATCAAAACAGCTTAAATGAAGTGGAAATGTCCCTTAAGCCTCTTTACACAAAGCTGGAGACGTTGAAAAAACAGCTTGCAATGGAAGACCCTGTCATTATTACCCCATCTACCTCGGCGTCTCCAGCTATATCAGATCCTGCTCAGATCCGATTGAAGGAATTGGAAAATGAATTGGCTACCCTGCTAACCAAGTACAAAGATCAACATCCCGATGTTATCCGGGTAAGGAGTGAGATTGAGGAAGTTAAAAAACAGGTGCGGAATACAAGGCCTGATAAAAGCCCTACCATAAATTGGAGTACGGCTCAATTCAACCCCGTTTATCAGAATCTCTCTCAAGAGATAAGCAAGACGGAACTGGAGATCAATACCCTCGAAAGACGTCGGGATGATCTTCAGAAGAAAATCGAAGAGTATAATGTGAAGGTCAAAACCATTCCTACCATAGAACAGGAATATATAAGATTAACCAGAGATTATAAGGTAAATGAGGATATCTACCAGATGCTTCTGCGGCGTTTGGAGGAGGCTCGTATCTCCAAGGAACTGGAAGTTAAGGAAAAAGGGACTACCTTTAAGATCATTGAACCCGCCGTTGTTCCTCTAAAACCCAGTAGTCCGAGTCAGTTACTGGTTATCCTGATGGGGCTTATAGGGGGGTTAGGAACCGGTTTGGGAGCCATTGTTCTAACAGAGGTGACTTACCGTCCTTTCAACGATCAAAAGGAAGCAGAAAGTTATTTAGGAGTTCCGGTTCTGGCTACCATTCCCCGGATCCTTACCGATGAGGATATTCGATGGAAAAAGAGATCCTATCGGATCATGGCTATGTTATGCAGTCTTTATATTTTATTAACGGGAACGGCTATCGCCTGGCAGACTTTTTACAAGAATTCTTCCTATCGGGAAGCTATTCAGAAAAACTATCAGAATTTACCTGGATTTATTCAGGATGCGTTGGAACCGCTTAGAAAAATTTCTTCTAAATAAGGAGCTTGAATTATGAGCAAAATCGAAGAGGCCTTAAAAAAAGCAGCCCAAGCCAGACAACTCCAAAGAATTGATTCTACCTTAACCGATCCGGAATCTATACAGGTAATGCCGCCTTCTAAAAAACCCCTGGAGAAATCTCTCCTTTTACGTAATCGACTGGTGACCCTGACGGCTCCCCAATCCATCGAGGCCGAGCAATATAAAAAGCTGCGTACTCAAATCCTTCAGCGTACAAAATCTAATTTTCAAAATACCCTTATGGTTACCAGTGCCATCGCCGGTGAAGGAAAGACCCTTACCGCCTTTAATCTGGCCATTACCATTGCTCAAGGGGTTCACGAGACCGTTCTCCTGGTAGATTGTGATTTTCGCAGGCCTTGTATCCATAAACTCCTGGATATTGAATCCAGGTATGGTTTGTCGGATTACTTAACCAAGAATATTGATCTGGCTAAACTCCTGGTGAAAACGGAAATTAACAAGCTAACCATTCTTCCAGCGGGTCAAATGCCCCCTAATCCTTCTGAGTTGCTGGCCTCAGAGAAAATGAAAAATCTGGTTAAAGAGATCAAAAACAGATACCAGGATCGCTATATCATTTTCGATTCGGCACCCCTGTTACCGACCACAGACCCCAGTATCCTGGCCAGGCAGGTGGATGGGGTCATCCTGGTTGCCCAGGCCGGTCGAACACCCCGAGCGGATGTAGTTTCCGCTTTAAAACTCCTGGAAGGCATTAACGTTCTGGGAGTTGTGCTGAACAGCCTGGACGTCATTTCTCCCAATTATTATTACTATTACTATTAACTTTTTTATCAAAAACTTAAAGAATGGATACCCCCTATGTATAATCAATTTTATGGCTTTAAAGAAAAACCTTTTAAATTAACCCCAGATCCAGATTTTTTTTACCATAGCTCCGTTCATAGACAGGCTCTGGCTTATCTGACTTACGGGCTGGAAGATAAACAAGGGTTTATTGCTTTGACCGGAGAGGTGGGCTCTGGAAAGACAACGGTTATTCAGGTTCTTTTAAATAGCTTAAAGGATACCACTAAAGTCGCTAAGATTAATAATACCAATGATCTAACCTCCCTTCAGCTTTTGGAGATGATCGTTCGGGATTTCGGTTTGACTATCAAAGGGGGCTCAAAAACAGAATTGCTAGAAAGTTTGAATCGGTTCTTGCTGGAACAACATGCCTTGGGGAATTATGCGCTACTGATCGTCGATGAAGCTCAAAATTTCACAACAGCTCTGCTGGAAGAAATTCGACTCCTCTCTAACTTAGAAACCAGCAAGGAGAAGTTGTTACAAATCATTTTGTCCGGACAACCCGAGTTAGCCCATAAATTGAGGCAACCCGAATTGAGACAGTTGGCTCAGCGGATTACCGTCACTTTCCATATGACCGGTTTAGATCGAAAAGAAACCGAAGGCTATATTCACTACCGCTTACAGGTAGCCGGCTGCCAAAATAAAAATCTCTTCACATCGGAAGCGATCGATCATATTGCCGAATTTTCTAGAGGAATTCCCCGAATGATTAACAATATCTGTGACGCCGCTCTGCTTACCGGCTTTGTCAGCGAAAAAAGGCAGATCGACGAAGCCATTGTCCTGGAAGTCATCGAAGAGTTAAAGGCCGTTCAAAGTCCCCTTAAGGAGACCCGAGAACTCTCCACTTCCAATACCCCGAAATACTCTCCGGAACCTTCAGGAGAATCCGTTAAAACCGGCCTGGAAGCTTTGCCGGTAACATCTTTACTTGAGAAAAAACTGGAAGAATTGGGGAGTAAACTGGAATCGGTTCAGAGAGCGGTTGAAAAAATAGAACAAACGCATCGTTTAGAACCGGCCCCGGAAACAGAATCCCTTCAAGAACAAAGAAATCTGTCGAAAACCCCATGGACCTGGAAAGACGATTTAGGAGAAGATGAGTTAATAGATCTTGAAGCCAGGGAAAAAACCCCTGTCCGGGAAGACATTTCAATGACGGACCGGATGCCCAGAATTGCGCAAGAGCTTATAACCAACAGTGCCCACTTCCCTCTGTTTGCTCTCTTGTTGAAAACCAATGTATATGGATTCCCGGAGTATTTAAAAAATAGGGCTAACCTGGTTATGTGGATTGGAACCCTTGCACAAGCCTGGTTTTTAGGTTCTTCGGATCGTCCCCTACACAAATTCCTGGGCAACTTTATTTCGCCGTTTATTTACTCGGGGGTTGGGATTATTCTCCAGGGGCTTTCGTTTATCCAACGGGCCGAGTCTTTAATATTCTGGATATATTCTGTGATTAATGGCTTCTTACAGGCCCTGCGTATCCAGGTCGGAAAAGAGGGCCAGAAGGTCGTCAAGTTCTTTGAGATCCTCCTACGGTTGGCTTTGATCCCTGCGTTTTATATCTTTTACGAAGTAGAGCGGAGGAGAGGGAGTATTACATGGAGCGCACTTCAGGAATTCTTCGCCGAACAAAACTCTCTAACAGAAGCTTTTAAGCGATTTCAAGAAGTAGTAATGGAACTTTTTAAAGATCCGATTTCTGCTTACTTGATTGAAGCCCTCTTTATCTTAGGAGTCCTGTATGGACTGAACAAGGTCTTGAAAGCCCAAAAGCAAATCTAGAAATCCAGATCGGACCGATGAAAATTTTATATCACCATCGTACCCAGGCAGAGGATGCCCAAGGTATCCATATTGCGGAGATTATAAAAGCCTTTCGAAATCTGGGCCATGAAGTCGAAGAGGTTTCGCTCGTCAAAATAAAAAGTAAGGAGGTTCAGGCTCCCAATCTTAAATTGCCCATGTCAAGAAGAAGTGATTTTTGGAGTTTTTTAACCCGGTTTTCTCCCAAGGCCCTGTATGAAGCCATGGAGATCGCTTACAATCTGATCGGCTATCAAAAACTCTCCCAGGCGATCCAGAAGTTCCAACCCGATTTCATTTACGAAAGATATGCCCTCTATACCTTTGCCGGAGTTCTGGCCGCTAAACGATATGGGATTCCTATCATCTTAGAAGTGAATGCTCCCCTGGCCTATGAGCAAAAGGTATATGGAAAGTTGATTTTCCCTAAGCTTGCAGAGTCCCTGGAGCGCTGGATCACTTCCCATACGACAAAAACTGTGGTGGTTTCAACCCCCCTCAAGAAGCATTTAACTGGTTTAGGGGTTCCAGCCTCTCATCTAGAGGTGATTCCCAATGGAATAGACCCGGAGCAGATTCATCCTGGTATTTCGGGTGAAGGGGTACGTAAAAAATATCATCTGGCAGGTAAAGTAGTCCTTGGCTTTATAGGCTGGTTTAGAAAATGGCATGGGCTTGAAATGTTACTGGAAGTCATGGCCGAAGATTCTTTTAAACAAACCCCTGTTCATCTTCTTCTCATCGGGGAGGGTCCGGCCTACGACTCTCTTCAAAAATATGTGAAGGTGCATGCTCTGTCCGATCGGGTTACCTTCACAGGACCGATTCCTCATCAACAGGTTGCTGCCTATATGGCTGCTATGGATGTTGCGCTACAACCCAGTGCCACCCCTTATGCCTCTCCTATGAAATTATTTGAATATATGGGCATGGGAAAAGCTATTGTGGCCCCTAAGCAAGAAAATATCGAAGAAATTCTGATTCACAATGAAAGCGGAATACTCTTTGAACCTTCTAATAAAAAAGCTCTGGAAGAAGCTATCCTGAAATGTGTACAGGATGCCTCCTTCCGAAGACGAATCGGCAGCAGGGCTCGGGAGCAAATCTTCGAGAGAAAATATCTCTGGAAAGAGAATGCAAAAAAGGTCATCCAGCTTGTTCAAAAAGCTATATGAAGATAGAATTCTATACAGAATCCAAAAAAGTCCTATGGGACGAGTATGTCCAAAGATCAGATAAGGCCACTTTTTTTCACCTGACAGGATGGAAACGGGCTATGGAGAGGACTTTTGGTTACCGGTCTTTTTATCTCCTGGCAGAGGTTAACGGTCAAATAAAGGGAATTCTGCCTTTGTTCTTAACCAGGAACCTTTCCTTTCATAAGGCCCTTATATCCCTTCCCCATGCCGCTTATGGAGGCATTTGTGCCGATGATAAGGATACAGAAAATCTACTTCTGGAAGAAGCCAAAAAATTGACCCAACGGGAAGGAGTCGATTACCTGGAGTTAAGGAATATAGAACTGAAACACGCCGATCTTCCAACTAAAGATCTCTATGTCACTTTTCAACAGGAGTTGTACCCAGATCCTGAGAAAAACATGGAAAGTATCTACAGAAAAACCCGAACGATGATTCGTCAGGGTATTAAAAATAATCTGCAATCGGAAATTGGAAGAGACCATCTGGAAGAGTTTTATCATATTTTTGCCTCCAGCTATCATAACCTGGGGTCGCCGGTTTATCCCCTCCGCCTGTTTAAAATTCTCCTGGAAGAATTTCCCGAGACCTGCAAGATTCTGGTAGTTAAACATGAGGGTAAAATCCTCTCCGGGGTGATGACCTTCCTTTTTAAGAACCAGGTCCTTCCCTATTACGGCGGGGCTCTCAAGGAAGCCTATGACCTTAAAGTCAACAATTTTATGTATTGGGAGCTCATGAAATATGGAAGTGAGCACGGCTATAAGATCTTTGATTTTGGGCGGAGTAAGAAAGGGTCTGGGTCTTTTGACTTTAAAAAACACTGGGGAATGGTCCCCCAACCGCTTCATTATCAGTATTACCTGAATCGCTCTCAGCAGATTCCCGATATTAATCCCTTGAATCCTAAATATCAAAGGAAAATCGACCTTTGGAAAAAACTTCCTTTATCTGTAACCAAAGCCCTGGGTCCGTTGATTGTGAAATATATCCCCTAACCGTCGAATAGCCTTTATAAATAATAAAAGGTAAAGAATCCATGAAGATTTTGTTTATTGCCCATCGGATACCTTATCCCCCTAATAAAGGGGACAAGATCCGATCCTTCAACGAAATCAAGTATTTATCCGAAAGGCATTCCATCTCCTTGATGTGTCTGGCAGATGAAGCCAGCGATCTTACCTATAAGGATGAGCTAAAAAAATATTGTGAAAACGTAGAGGTTGTGTTTTTGAATAAGCGTTATGCCAGGCTTAAAAGTCTGATTTCCTTGCCTTTGGGAAAACCGTTATCTTTACCGTATTTCTTCTCTAAAACATTGCAACAGAAGATTGACCGAGAACTGAGGGATAACTCCTACGATCTGATCTTTGTGTTTTCTTCTGCCATGGCGCAATATGTCCTGCCTGTCTGCCATATCCCGAAAATAATGGACTTTGTCGATGTAGATTCTGAAAAATGGCTACAATATGCCCGGTATACCCCCTTTCCCTTCTCGGCCATTTATAAACTTGAGGGAAAACGCTTGCGAGATTATGAAAAGTTCATTGCCCAACAATTCCAGCAGAGTATTTTCGTATCGGAAAGTGAGGCCAATTTGTTCAGGAGCTTTTTCGGCCCGGTAGGAGCCACCTCTACCTCATCGGATTCTATCCCGGCCATCTCTGCTATTTCCAATGGCTTAGATTATCATTATTTCAAACCCATGCCGGAACATCGTGAAGCAGCTTCCCTGGTGTTTACGGGAGCTATGGATTACCTGGCTAATGTCGATGGAGTCCTTTATTTTCGGAACGAAATCTTGCCCAGGATAAAAAAGGAAATTCCCGAAGTCCGATTTTATATCGTGGGCATGAATCCCGTTCGAAAAATACGGAGACTCGAAAAAGAAGATCAAAACATCGTGGTGACGGGATTTGTGAAGGATACACGACAATATCTTTCCAAAGCAACGGTGTTTGTAGCTCCCCTACGAATCGCCAGAGGTATTCAAAATAAGGTTCTGGAAGCCATGGCTATGGGTATTCCCGTGGTGGCCACCTCGGTGGCCTTCGATGGGATAAAGGCGATTCCGGGTGAGGCCCTTTTTGTGGAAGATGACCCTCAAGAATTTGCCAGTAAGGTTATCCGACTCATAAAAGATCCTCTTTTACGGGAAAAGATATCCCTTCGGGCAAGGGAGACTATTGAAGCCCAATATGATTGGACTCAAAGCATGAATCATTTGGAAGAGATATTAAAAGGATTGATCAATGGGGAGAGAAAAATGACTAAAATTTACGTTCACCTATGAAAATGAAAGCCTTGAGAAAATCACAGTTCAGCGTTTGGCTGGATAATCCCAGGACAGGATAGATAAAATCACTTAATGAGGAGATTTAAAAATGGGTAGGATCTGGAATAAAATAATTCATTTCATCAAAGAGCCTCACTTTCCGTTCTTTTTATTGTCGTTCATTAGAAAGATTTCACCAACCCTGGCCCGTTTCTTGTTGTATGGTCGATATAATCCCAATACTGAAGCTTATTGGAACAAAAGATATAAATCCGGGGGATATGACGAAGAAAAATATGGGCCCTTGCGTCGGGAGATCATAAACTTAATCCCTATAAAATCCAGAGTGCTGGATGCAGGATGTGGAACCGGTACCTTCATGGAAATGCTCAGGAATCAAAAACTTTGTAACTGTATAGGAATTGATATATCTGAGGTTTCTATGCAAATGATCAAAAAAAAAGGATTTCAAGGTTTCAAGTGTGAGCTTCCAAATCTTCCATCGGATCTTGAAGAAAATAGCTTTGATGTCTGTACCATTATAGAAACACTGGAACATCTCTCCAATCCCCAGGAAACGCTTAAAAGCCTTTATAGACTTCTAAAAGAAGATGGCTATCTTGTTATCGCAGTTCCAAATGATTCTATGAAACCCGAAGAGTTCGATGAGCACGTAGCTTCGTTTAATGCCCGAAGCTTACAAGACCTGGTCAGCAATTATTTTAAGGTGGATACACTCCTTTCAGTTGAATCCTTTGGGCATAACTATCTGGTCCTGAGGGCTAGAAAGGCATCTTTATCTTCGACTTAAAAAGAAACCTTAATCCCGATCATCTTTATTTAACTTAAAAAAAGAGGCTTCCATGGGTTTAAAAACTAAGACCATAAACGCCTTTCTGTGGGTATCTTCAGCCAAAATTGTTAATCAACTGGTTTCATGGCTGGTTACGGTTCTTCTTGCCCGTCTTTTGCTACCCAGTGATTTTGGATTAATCGGGATGGCCTGGATCTTCATAGGATTTTTAGACTTAATGAACGAACTGGGCGTTGGCGCGGCTATTATTCAGAAGAAAAATCTGGATGAAGATGATTTGAACAGTACTTTTTGGATTTCTGTTCTTTCAGGTCTGTTCTTTTACTTAACGGCCTTTCTTTTGGCACCTGGGGTTGCCATCTTTTTTAATAATGATAAATTAACTTCCGTTTTACGGGTATTGTCCCTGGTCTTTATTATCGGCGCCCTTAAAACTATTCCTTTCAACTTGCTTACCAAAGAATTAGCCTTTGCTAAAAGATCCATCGCAGAATTCTTATCCGTGCTGATAGGAGGGATTTTCTCGGCTACCTTAGCTCTCTTAGGAGGGGGTGTATGGAGCATTGTATACGGAACTCTTTTACAAAATTTGATTCTAAGTGCTCTAGCCTTTTATTTCGCTCCTTGGAAGCCAAAACCTGTCTTTCTTTTGGAGAAAGTTAAACAGTTATTAAGCTTTGGGGTCTCTATCGCAGGCTCTCGCGTGCTCTGGTATTTTTATACCAGTTCGGATTCTCTGATCATCGGTAAGTTTTTAGGAGATAAGCTTCTAGGGTTCTATGCTATGGCGTTTCAATTGTCTACCATGCCGGTTCAGAAGATAACCGCCGTCGTTAATCAGGTCACCTTCTCAGTTTTTTCTAAACTTCAAGATGATAAGGAAAATTTGAGAGTTTATTTCTTAAAAATCACCCGGTTTATTTCTTTAATAACCTTTCCCTGCTCCGTGGGCCTGTTTTTGGTGTCGGAGAGTTTAATCAAAGTAATTTTAACGGAAAAATGGTTACCCATCCTGACCCCCTTTAGGATCTTGTGCCTTATGGGATTACTAAAATCTGTAGATGCCATCATTCCGTCTCTTCTCATGGCAAAGGGTAAACCTCAGATTTTATTTAAGTACACCTTCCTTTGTTTCATTTTCTTACCCCTTTCATTTTTAATCGGAGCCAGATATAGTATCGCAGGAGTTGCCTTTGTATGGATAAGCGTATATCCCCTCTTATCCATCTATCTATTCAAACAGGGATTGACTGAGCTGGATCTCTCTGTGGCCCATTATATGCAAAGTTTATTTCCGGCCATCTTTACTTCCGCAGGGATGGTCCTGGTAGTTTTAATTTTCCAGTTGGCTGATAAAACCCTTTACAATAGAAGTGCCCATTTTACCCTGATCGGAAGTTGTATACTGGGAGTCACAAGTTATTTGACTTTTCTTCTCTGGTTTCATAAGTCTATTATAGAGGAAGTTCGCGATATTTATGATTCCCTGAGATGGACCGGTTCGCAACCTAAACTCTAAAGAAGGAGGGATGGTCATGAGTAAAACTTTCCTTACAAAGATTTCTATCCTCTCCCTGGTGGAGATACTCGTTATTGTCCTCTCGGGTTTCCCTTTGGTTCAAGCCCAGGGGATAAGGAGTGATCGTAACGCCACCGGAACTTTGATAAATCAGGATTATTACACCGCTAATTTCTATCCTGAAGTCAAAGGTCTGCTTAATTTAGTTGAGCGTTTTCATCTCGATGAGAAGGTCTTTAGTAATATTCGCACGGGATATTTTGGACCTGCAATTACAGATCTTGAATATACCTTGGAAAAATTTCCTAATCATCCGGTTGCACTCCAACTTCTAGGATCTGTAGCTAAATTAACTAATGCTCCGACCTTGGGCATTGTCTATTACAAAAAGGCACTTAGCTTATATCCGCAATATGCTTTTACCCATGCTCAGTATGGATCGTACCTGGTAGATATTGGCAAAATTGAGGAGGGGATAGCCGAATTGAAACAGGCCATAAAAATGGACCCAAAGCTGGCGCCGGCCTATGCGTGGTTATCCAAAGCCTACTATAAAAGTGGTAATATGGAACTGGGCCGTCAGGCTGAGCAGCAGGCCAAAGAGCTGGGCTATAGAGCCGATATGCCGGTGAAAACTCAGTCCATAAAGATCCAGTCAGAAGACATTCAATCTCTGAAAATTCAACCGGAGGGAACTTCATCCGAGAAAACCAAACCCGAAGAAGGTAAAAAGGGTAAACCGGATCAAAAGAAAAAGTCCGAACAACAGAATTGATTTAATTGAAAGGGCTGCCATGAGTGGAATCTGCGGAATTGTTTTTAATGATAAAAATAACCGTTTGAGCCAAGGAGATGTATTATCCCTGGTTCAGGCGTTAAAAGTGTCGGAACAGGGGGATAGCTTTGCAACAACTTTAGAATCCGTAGGGATAGGAGCTCAAGGGTTTCCAGGACGTCTGACGGGAATAGCGGAAAGGGAGTTACAGGGTCAACCCCTTGTAATGGCTTTTCATGGAACCCTTTACAATCTAAAGGATTGGGTTCCTGCAAAGAACCAGAGTACTGAAGTTATTTCAGAATTACTGATGTTATATACAAAAAAAGGAATGGACTTTTTACAAGGGCTTCGTGGAGAGTTTTCCTTGGCTATCTGGGATGGCCGCAAAGAGGCTTTGTACCTGGCTACCGATCGCTTTCGGGTTCACCCCTTACTTTACTATCAGGATTCAGACAAGCTGGTCTTTGCCTCTCGAATGAAAGGGATCTTAGCCTGTCCTTTTCCTATAAAACGGACCATACATCCCGAAGCCATTGTAGAGGTAACCGGTGCTTCCATCATTCCGACTCCGAAGACGATTTTCCGAGAAGTAAAAAAGCTTCCCCCAGGCTACTTCCTGACCTATCAGAGAGGAGAAGTCTACTTAGAACCCTATTGGGAGATTCACTTTCGGCTTCCTTCCACAGCCATCGAATCAGAGCTGGCCAAAGAACTCAAAACCCGTTTTACAGAAGCCGTCTCTGTTCGTTTGGAGGTAGACGGAATGTCAAATCAGATTGGAACCTTTTTGAGTGGAGGGGTAGATAGTAGCACGGTCACGGGGGTCCTGACCCAACTGATTCAGCATCCGGTTAAGAGTTTTTCCATCGGATTTGAAGAGCAACGGTTTAATGAAATCAATTATGCCCGGATTGCGGCCAGGGCCTTTGGAGCCAAACATTATGAATATTTTGTATCCCCTCGGGATGCTTACGATGCGATTCCCATTCTGCTGGAAGGATTTGATGAACCCTATGGCAATGCCTCTGCCATCCCAACCTACTTTTGTGCTAAAATGGCTCGGGAACAGGGAGTTGATATCCTGTATGCCGGAGATGGAGGAGATGAGCTCTTTGCCGGAAATGAGCGCTATGCCACCCAACGCCTCTTCGAGTACTATTCTATGATTCCAGGAGGGTTCCGGGAATTCCTGATAAAACCGCTGGTCTTCGCATTGGCCGATAGATGGAAGTGGGATCTTTTTTTAAAAGGAAAAAAGTATATTCAACGGGCCAGTATCCCTTACCCGGCCCGCCTCTCCTCCTATGGATTTTTCCAGGTTATTCCGTTGGCAGAACTGCTGGAAGATAGCCTGCTGGAAGCGGTTGGAAGAGATTATGATCTTTCAGCAACCGTTAACTCCTGTTATTTTCAGGCACCTGCACGAAGTGAGCTGGATCGCCAACTCTATATCGATTTGAAATTGGCCATCTCCGATAACGATCTTTTTAAGGTCACGCGAATGACGGAAGCCGTTGGAATAACCGTACGTTTTCCCTTCCTGGATCATATTCTGGCCGAATTTGCCATGAGGATCCCTGCCTCTGTCAAAATGCGGGGAAGACAACTTCGATCTTTCTTTAAGAAAGCTTATTCGGATTTGCTTCCTCCAGAAACCCGGGCCAAGAAAAAACATGGCTTTGGACTTCCTATTCCTGTTTGGCTCCGAACAGATAAGAGACTTAATGAGATGATGCAGGACCTGGTCCTGAGTCCCCGAAGCATCCAGCGAGGTTATTTTAAGAAAAGAACTTTGGAAAAGATGGTCGAACTCCATAAAACCGATGAAACCTCTTTTTATGGAACGGCTCTCTGGAATTTAATGATCCTGGAGTTATGGCATCGAAAAAACATAGGGTCATGAAGCTAGAACCCTTGAACCTTTGTAGTTTTAACTCTCAGGAAGGTATCTGGAGAAGGTCTTTTATTTTTGAGATGGTCTCTGGTAGGTAACCCGATTCCGGATATGCAGAAATTTCTATCCAGATGTAAAAAACAGATGTGGAAACTAGTGGCGGCTTTCTGCTTCTATTCCCCTATGCTGGGGTGGATGAATCGTTTAAGTAATCACTTTCAATTCAGGAAAGATACCCGATTTGCATTTCCTTTTATTAAAAAACGGCAGTTCAGAAACTTTCAGATCCTGGTTTATCATAGGGTAAATAACGAATATGATCCCTTTTTTCCGGCTGTTCCCACAGAAATTTTTGAAAAGCAAATGGAGTATCTGGCCACGCATTTTCGGGTATGCTCTTTGGAGAATGTAATTGAAATGGCTAAGAAAAAAGATATTCCCGATAATACCGTAGTTATCACCTTTGATGATGGCTATAAGGATAACTACTGGAATGCCTTTCCGATCCTTAAGAAACTGTCGCTGCCGGCCACCATCTTTTTAGCCACCGACTATATTGGTTCTGGAAAAGTTTTATGGCATGATGTGGTTTTCGCCGCTTTTCGAGAAACCCAAGAACCTTTTCTGGCAGGATATGGAATTAATTTAAAAGATTATCCCTTGAGAACCATCGAGGAAAAGCGTTTTGCCCATGGACAAGTCTTGAATTTTTTACGTGCCCTGGAGGATCATGAACGATCTTTGTGGATTCAACGTCTGATCGAAAAACTTAAGGTTACCGGTAAAAAAGATGCGACTGATCTTATGCTGAGCTGGGAAGAAGTAAGAATCATGCAGCAACAGGGAATATCTTTTGGATCCCATACGGTAACCCATCCTATTTTATCCAGATTGCCGGCTGATAAGGTCAGAGAAGAAGTCTTAAAATCAAAAAAAATCCTCGAAGCACAGTTGGGGGTACCTGTAAGAACCTTTGCTTATCCCAGTGGAAGAAAACAGGACTTTACAGAAATTACCAAAAATATCTTAAAAGAAGCCGGCTATGGGTGTGCCGTCACCATGATATTCGGTACCAATGAGCATGACCAGGATTTGTTCGAATTACGAAGGGGGATGCCCTGGGAGAACCACCTTCCTACCTTTGCCGTGAAGTTGAATTGGTATAAGCTTTACCCAAATTAGATCAAGAAAAAGAGAAACCTTTATGGCCGTTCATATTCGAGAAGCCGATCTTCATTCAGATCGTCGGTTAATCATTGAGTTACTCTACCGACATTTAACCAGACAGTCCGACGGTTATCGTTTTGACTGGCTTTATCTAAATAACCCATTTGGACAGGCTCGGGTCTGGATAGCTACCGATATACAGACCCGGTCGGCTGTAGGGATGGTAAGTGCTTTTCCCCGTCGTATTTATATAAGGGGACGTGAGGAATTGGGTTGGGTGTTGGGAGATTTTTGTATCCACGAAAAGTATCGCAGCCTGGGTCCTGCTCTACAGTTGCAACGGGCCTGTTTTGCGGCGGCTGATTCGGCAAGGGTTGCCTTCTGTTATGATTTTCCCAGTCTAAGTATGACGGCAATTTATCAACGACTTCAGATCCATCCCTTCGGTCAGATGGTTCGTTTGGCCAGACCCCTACGGGTGGATCGGAAAGTCAGGGAGATGGTAAAAATTCCCATACTGGCTCAAGGGTTAAGTAAAGCAGGTAATCTTTTACTGCGGCTCTACGACCCCTATCCCGGGGTCAACCCGGCCTTAACCATTTCGTTCCTGGATGGTAAGTTTGGCGAGGAATTCTCCCTGCTTGCTCAAGAGGTAGGAAGCAGGTATGAAGTGTGCCTTCAGCGTTCGGCAGAGTATCTTAACTGGCGATATCTGGCTAATCCCCTTGGTCATTATGAAGTGTTAACAGCCCGTCAGGGAGAGGCTCTGTTGGCCTATGTCATTTTTGCCCATACCGGTGAGGATGCTGCCCTGGTAGATTTGTTTGGGATTCAAGACCATAAAGTTATAAAGAGTTTAGTTAACTACGCAGGAGTTCTCTTGAGAAAACGAGGCGTAATAACTGTAAGTATCTCCCTGTTAGCGTCACATCCGTGGGTTGCTTTACTCCAAGATTCAGGCTTTAAAGCCCGGGAAGCAAGTCCGGTCGTGGTATATACCTCTTCCCTATTTACTTTAGAACCCATGACGTTCGATCCTGGAAATTGGTTTTTAATCCAGGGGGATCGTGACAGTTAATCTTTAAGGAGAGATTATGTTGCCGATGCAGGTAATCAGTGAGCAGCTTAAAAATTTCATTGTAAAGCATTTTCCGTTAGCCCGGAATCGTAACATCCATAACGACGATCCATTATTGGAAAATGGGATTCTCGATTCGCTGGGAGTCCTGGATTTGGTAACTTATCTGGAAAAGGAATTCGGGATCAGCATATCCGATGAAGACCTTGTTCCGGAGAATTTCCAAACCATTGGGCACATAGCGGCGTTTGTTGAAGGAAAAAGTAAGGCTAATTCCGGATAACTTCCATGATCATCAAGACACGCTCGGTTAATTTTGATTCTGATAAGGAAATACTTTTGGGCATTCTGGAGAGGAACCTGAAAGAGTTGCCCCACACCCGTCGTTTTAATTGGCTTTATCGTAATAATCCTGCAGGGCAGGCCTGGTCCTGGTTTGCTTACGAACATGAAACCAAAAAAATTGTGGGGGTCGCTTCAGTGTTTCCCCGTGCCCTGTGGATAGGAAGGGAGATAAAGCTTTGTGGTCAGGTGGGGGATTTTGCTATTGAGGCTACGCATCGGACTCTGGGGCCGGCCCTTATGTTGCAACGTGCAACCTTTGAACCGGTCAATCGAGGAATCCTGGCGCTTTGTTACGATTGTCCTCCCCATGATCAAGGCATGTCGACCTTTCGTCGGTTAGGTATACCGGCCAATTGTCAGATGCAACGCTATGCCAGACTGTTGAAAACAGATCGACAACTGGCAAAATATCTAAGTTCGGGAAAATTATTGGTTCCTGTTGCGGTTTTGGGAAATCTTTTACTTGATCTCTGGACTCTTCGAAGGCATAGGGTGAAAGGTCTTGAAATTTCCTTCCATCCCCATGGTTTTGGTGAGGAATTTTCACGACTCGATGAACAAGTTGGAGGAGGTGATGGGATACGCAGTCGACGCAAGGCCGAAGATCTAAATTGGCGTTATAGAGAGGATCCCTTGCACCAATACTCGGTCATTACAGCCCGTCGAGGCGGCGAGTTACAGGCCTTCGTCGTTTTTTCCATATCGGATCAGGAGGCTTATATCATTGACCTGTTTGGATTTGTTTCCCCTGAAGTGGGGCTCCAGCTTCTTGAGGCCGTTGTGGAGTACCTAAAAAAAGAATCCAGCCAGGTGCTCTATGCCATTATCTCTCAGGAAAGCAGCTTGTTTCCGATTTTTCAAAAAGCTCATTTTTATTATCGCTGTAAAGCAGCCAACGTGGTTGCCTATGCACAGCCGAATAATCGGGTACAAACTTTGCTAAGTAAACAACCCAAATGGTCTTTTAATTATGTAGATATTTTAGCCTAAACCCTAGATTGCCTTCTACAACTTTTAACTTATTTATCAGTTTGCTTCGAAGGTGATAAAAACTACGGGAGGAATAAGTATGGATTTTCTGATTCACCATATGCCACGAACCAGTGCCCAACGCTTACCTGAAAAAGAAGCTTTAGTCCATGGAGATCAACGCTTAACTTATGCAGAGGTAATGAAGAGACTCGCAGGTCTGGCTTATGGCCTGCGAAGTGCCGGTTTGCAGCGAGGGGATAGAATAGGTATTTATCTGGACCCCTCGGTACCTCAGGCCCTTTCTATCTTTGGTATTTCTTATGGGGGTGGGGTCTTTGTTCCTATCAATTCCCTTCTGTTTCCCGATCAGGTAGCCCATATTGCAAAGGACTGTCAGATGAAAGGTCTCATTACCAGTCCAACCAAATTGAACTCTCTATCTCCGGTTCTTAGAGAGATAAAATCTTTAGAATTCCTTGTAATAACTGGAGAGGGTGAGATTCCAGATGTTCCTCTTCCCGTTCACCGTTTTGAGGAGTTTTGTCGGTTAACTCCTCCACAGAACTGGCGTGAGGTGGGAATTGAAAAAGATCTGGTCGCCATTTTGTATACTTCAGGCTCGACGGGAAAACCCAAAGGGGTCATGTTGAACCATGCCCAGATTATGGCAGGAAGTTCCATCGTGTCCACCTACCTCAAGATCACAGAAGCCGATCGAATTTTATGTGTTTTGCCTTTCAGCTTTGATGCCGGCCTCAACCAGATTATGACGGCGTTTCAGCAGGGAGGTACCGCTGTCTTGATAAATTTTACCTTTGCCCGAGAGGTTGTCCAGATGTTGCTGAAAGAACGGATCACAGGCCTGGCTGGCGTTCCTACCTTCTGGAGTCTGATGGTTCAGCCTAATTCCTCGCTGCAGAAACATCAATTTCCCCACCTGCGATATATCACCAACACCGGAGGAGCCATGCCCCAGAGTGTCTTAGCCATACTCCGTCAGGCGCTTCCAACGACCCAGATCTTCTTGATGTACGGGTTGACCGAGGCTTTTCGATCAACCTATCTTCCTCCTGAGGAATTGGACCGTCGTCCGACTTCCATGGGGAAAGCCATTCCTAACACCGAGATCCTGGTCATCAATGAGCAAGGACAGCTCTGTAAACCTGGGGAAGTGGGTGAGTTGGTTCATCGAGGACCCACGGTGTCTATGGGTTATTGGGGACAACCGGAACTTACCGCGAAAGTCTTACGGCCTCATCCTTTATTACCTCCGGAGTTGGGTGATAGCGAAAAGGTTTGTTACTCCGGAGATCTTGTGAAGATGGATGAAGAAGGATTTCTTTATTTTGTAGGCCGTCGAGATACCATGATTAAATCCTCGGGATTCCGGATAAGCCCCACCGAAGTGGAGGAAGTGCTTTTCCAGAGCGGTAAGCTCAGAGGAGCCGCCGTCATCGGAATTCCCGATGAGATTCTTGGACAATCTATTAAAGCCTTTGTAGTTCCCAAAGAGGGGGTCACCTTAAACGTTGAGGAACTCCTGGCCTTTTGCGCAGAGAAAATGCCACGCCATATGATACCCAAAACTGTGGAGATCCTCCCTGAATTGCCTAAGACCCCCAGTGGTAAAGTAGACTATCCGGCCCTGCGTCGTCGTGAAGGACTTTGATTTTTAAACGAACCTGTCAGGTAAATTATGGATTCTGTTACGACCCTGATTCATAAATATTTCAATTTATCCAATGGAGAGCTCCAAATAGGCGGCGTATCCATCGGTGCCATTACGGCGAGTCATGGAACTCCTCTGTTCGTTTACGACGGTCACGTGTTGGATCGAAAATGGGAACTTCTGCGGAGCACTTTTCCTCTGGAATTTGCCATCAGCTATTCTGTGAAGGCTAATCCCAACCGTGCCATTCTCAAGCATTTTCTGGCTAAAGGGTGTGGCCTTGAAATAGCCTCCGGGGGTGAATTTTACCAGGCCCTGGGCGCCGGATGTCCGCCAGAGAAAATGCTATTTGCTGGACCTGGTAAAACAGAAGCCGAGTTGGAGCTGGTTTTAGCCCGGGGGATCGGAGAAATTCATGCGGAATCACTTCTGGAAATCGAGCGGATAGGAACGATCAGTCGTCGATTGGGGATACAGGCCAAAGTAGCAATCCGCGTTAATCCAGGTGGAGAAGCCCAAGGTGGGGCCATGCGTATGGGAGGAAAACCAGCCCCCTTTGGGGTTGATGAGGAAAGTCTCCCCATAGTGTTGGAAAAACTCTTATCGATTCCGTCCCTGGAATTTCGAGGCGTTCACCTCTTTACCGGAACCCAGATCCTGGATCCTATGACTTTGATACGCCAGTATCGTAAAGGGCTGGAAATCGCCAGACGGGTGGCCGGGTATCTGAAACAACCTTTGCACACACTGGATTTTGGCGGGGGTCTGGGTATTCCCTACTTTGCCAATGAGCGGGAGCTTGACATGGAGAAGTTACGTGAAGAATTGGGGATCTTGATGACCGAAATTAAAGGGGAGGAACTTTTTACCGGAACCCAGTTTGTCATAGAACCCGGTCGTTATCTGGTTGGAGAGGCAGGCCTTTATATCACCCGGGTCAATGATATCAAGGTCTCACGGGGTAAAAAATTTCTCATTGTGGATGGGGGGATGAATCATCATTTAGCCGCGTCGGGAAATCTGGGTCAAACCATTAAACGGAATTTTCCGGTTGCCATTTTGAATAAGCTCAACGAGAAGGTCCTTGAGACTGTGGAGGTAGTCGGTCCGCTCTGTACCCCTCTGGATGTCCTTGCCAGGGAGGTACAACTCCCTTCTGCAGAAGTTGGAGACCTGGTAGGAATCTTTCAATCGGGAGCTTACGCCAGGACGGCCAGTCCCTTGGGTTTTTTGAGTCATCCTACCCCCGCGGAGGTTTTGGTCCAGAATGGAGAGGTTAGATTGATCCGTCGTCGGGGAACTTATGAAGATCTTTCCCATGATGTACTCTAGGAAAATCCTGATGATAGCTTTTCATTATCCGCCGTTTCGTGGCAGTAGTGGCATTCAACGTACACTTAAATTTTGCCGCTATCTTCCTGATTATAATTGGCAACCCCTTGTTTTAACAGCGCATCCAAGAGCTTATTCTCAAATAGGTAAGGATCAACTTGGGGAAATTCCAGAGAATGCTGTAGTTAAGAGGGTTTTTGCTTTGGATGCCGCCCGACATTTAGCAATACGAGGTTCTTATCCCAGGTGGTTGGCGCTGCCGGATCGATGGGTTAGCTGGTGGTTGGGTGCAGTACCTGTGGGACTGGGTTTAATTTATAAATATCGGCCCAGGGTGATTTGGTCCACTTTTCCCATAGCTACGGCCCATCTCATTGGATGGACTTTACATCGTCTGACAGGGATTCCCTGGATTGCCGACTTTAGAGATTCTATGACGGAAGATAATTATCCACCAGACTTTGCCACCTGGCGGGCTTATCGCTGGATTGAGCGTTATACTGTAAAACACTGTGCACGGGCAGTATTTACCACGCCCGGAACCCTGCGCCTGTATGTTGAACGTTATCCCGAAATCCCCCAGGATCGCTGGGCGATTATCGCCAATGGGTATGATGAGGAGAATTTTATAGCGGCAGAAAAACTCGTTGTCAATCAGCCCTCCTCGAATCATCGCATAACCCTTGTGCATAGTGGATTATTGTATCCATGGGAACGGGATCCAGGTGCTTTTTTTGCGGCCCTGGCCGAGTTACGTCAGGCCGGTAAGATTTCTTCTTCAAATCTGAGGATTATCCTTCGTGCCAGTGGCTATGAAGACTATTACCGTCAGAACCTTCGCAAAATGGGCATCGAAGACCTTGTTTTTCTTGAACCTCCCCTTTCTTACCAAGACGCTTTGGTAGAAATGTTGCGAGCTGATGGCTTATTGATTTTTCAAGCTTCGAACTGTAATCACCAAATACCGGCAAAAATTTATGAATATCTGCGGGCGCGGCGTCCTATATTTGCTATGACAGACCCCGCGGGGGATACTGCCCAGGTATTAAAATCAGTAGGAATAAATACCATAGTACCCTTGGACTCAAAAGAGCAGATAATGCAGGGCTTACTTGATTTTCTGACCCAAGTACGTCAACATCATGCCCCCATAATCAGTATTAAGGAAATCCAAAGCCATTCTAGAGAATCTAGAACACGAGAACTTGTAAAATTACTTGATTCATTCCTTAGGTAAGGCTTAAAGGTCAACCATGCGTGACTACTTAGTTTTAGCTATTATATTCGGTAGTTTGCCGATATGTATTATAAGACCTTACATAGGTATCTTAGTATGGTCCTGGATAAGTTATATGAATCCCCATAGGCTGACGTGGGGCCCCGCATTTTTTTTCCCGGTAGCCAAATATGTTGGTTTAGCAACTCTGCTGGGGTTTATTTTTACAAGTGAACAAAAGAAGCTTCCTCTCGTAAGAGAAACTATCCTGATCTTTCTTCTCTGGACGGTATTTACCGTGTCTTCTATTTTGGCTTTCTATCCCGATAAAGCATGGGATCATTGGAATCAGACGTCTAAAATTCTGTTAATGACCATCATTACCACCTGTCTTATCACAGATAGAGCCAGGCTACGGAATCTTCTACTGACCATAGCCTTTTCTATAGGTTTCTATGGACTTAAAGGAGGTATTTTTGGTCTTCTGACCGGCGGTGAATTCCGTGTATGGGGTCCGCCCTATACCTTTATCGAAGATAACAATGCTTTGGCTCTGGCCTTACTCGTCGTCGCTCCTATTACTTTTTACCTTGCCAGAGAAGAAAAGAACTGGAAATTGAAACTCGCTTTACGAATTACTTTCTTCCTCTCCATTCTTTCTATCATACTCTCTTACTCCCGAGGGGCCTTATTAGGATTAATAGCTATTACCGCTATGTTTCTTATTAAGATAAGGAAGATCTCACTCGTTATAGGTATTCTGATAGGGGCATGCTTACTTTTTGCATTTATTCCAGAGCAATGGTTTGAACGTATGAGTACCATCAAAACCTATGAACAGGATGCCTCGGCCATGGGACGTATTAATGCCTGGTACTTTGCCTGGAATATTGCCCGTGAGAGACCCTTTTTTGGGGGCGGTTTTGGTGTTTTTGACCCTCGGCTTTTTATAATTTATGCGCCAGAGCCTTATAACTTTCACGATGCCCATAGTATATATTTTGAAATGTTAGGAGAACAGGGTTTTACCGGGTTAGTTCTATTTCTCACGCTTCTTACCTCATCGTTTCTTAGTACCAGGAAATTAAAAAAGACCGTCAAGCATATTCCTTCCTTGGAGTGGATAGGCAATTACTCCGACATGTTAGAGTTGAGTTTGTATGCTTATATTGTAAGTGGCGCCTTCTTAGGCCTTGCTTATTTTGATCTTTCTTATCATATCATATCGCTTGTTATCATTTTAAAAGCATTGGCAAAAAAAGAGCTTAAACTTCTAGCCGATAAAGAAAAAAGAATTCAAGCCGGTAAGGAGATGTCTAGGCAAGTTTCGGGAGTTTCTACGCAAGCCCTATAAAATAGTCCAGATTATCCTTACCTGAGAAATTTGCTTAGTATTTTGTTTCCTTAGTTTTGCTTACCTTTTACGTCTATTATTCTACCTGGGGGGGTTGAACTCAAAATTCCTGATCTTCCCTTTGAATCTTGATTCGTTAATTTTAAGAGACTCTCATGAAATCTATTAAAATCATGCATGTTTTAACCTCTTTAAATATCGGAGGGTTAGAAAATGGAGTTGTAAATCTTATTAATAAGATGGATCCAGATAAATTTAAGCATATGATCTGCTGCATTTCTCGATCCGGGCAAAGTGCTGAAAAATTGATTAGAAAGGATGTAGAAATCTTTGAAATGAAAAAAGGTGAAGCCCGGGAGTTGCTTCTTCCGCTAAGAGTCGCACGTTTGTTCAGGAAAGTGAAGGTAGATATTGTCCATACCAGAAACTGGGGGGCTATCGATGGCATTATAGGGGCAAAATTAGCAGGAATTCCCATTGTTGTACATGGAGAACATGGGAGAGATATAACAGACCCTTATGGTACGAATAAAAAGAAAAATCTTATCCGAAAAGGTTTATCCTGTTTTGTAGATGGTTATATTACTGTCTCTAAGGAGCTAAAGGAGTGGCTGGTAGATAAAGTTGGGATCAAGGGGGAAAAGGTCCATGTTATTTATAACGGCGTGGATACAGTCAAATTTAACCCTTATGATAAGGGCCTCATTCGAGCAAAGTATAACTATACAGATAGAGATATCATATTGGGTACGGTCGGGAGATTAGACCCGATCAAGGATCAGCAACTTCTCATAAAAGCCTTTGCGCAACTCAATGCCCGGTATTATAACTCAACTTTACTAATTATCGGCGATGGTCCTTGTTGGAGAGATTTGGAAAAGTTAGCGAATGATCTGGGAATTCGCAAAAGTGTTCGTTTTTTGGGAGCCAGAATGGATGTAGCCGAGCTTCTCAAATTACTGGATATATTTGTACTTCCCTCTCTGGCAGAAGGTATTTCTAATACCATTCTTGAGGCAATGGCTACAGGAATACCGGTCGTTGCAACCCACGTAGGGGGGAATCCCGAACTGGTCGTAAATGGGGAAACAGGGTACCTGTTTCCAAAAGAAGACCTGGCTACCCTGTTAAAGGTATTGGAGGGTTATATTTTAAATCCAGCCATTATGAAGGAACATGGAATGGCGGGTCGGCAAAGGGTGGTAAATAGGTTTAGCCTGGATAGAATGGTTGCTAATTATGAGTCATTCTATACCCATTTGATGATGGAAACAAAAAATAACTAAACATCCTGGGAGAAACTATGTGCGGTATTAGTGGTATTTATAATTTTAGAACGAATAATCCGGTTTCTTGGGATTTACTGAAAAGTATGACCGATACCATGACCCATCGAGGGCCGGATGATGATGGATATTATATATCGGGACCTGTTGGACTGGGTCATCGAAGGCTTTCCATTATTGACCTGTCGGGTGGGCATCAACCCATGACCAACGAAGATCAGACGGTATGGGTTGTCTTCAACGGAGAGATTTACAATTTTGATGAATTACAGGATGACCTGATGAAGAAAGGTCATATCTTTAAAACCCGGTCTGATACGGAAGTTATCGTTCATCTCTATGAGGAGTATGGAGAGCAGTGCTTTCGATATATGCGCGGGATGTTTGCCATTGCTATTTGGGACGAACGAGAAAAAAAGCTTCTCCTGGCACGGGATAGGGTGGGTAAAAAGCCTATATTTTATTTTTATGATGGCTCTCGAATTATTTTCGCTTCTGAAATGAAAGCCATCTTAAAAGTGCCAAACCTCCCTCGTGAGATTGATCTGGAAGCCCTCTCTGATTACTTCTCACTCCTCTATATCCCGGTCCCAAAATCTATTTTTAAGCATATTCGTAAGGTACGCCCCGGTCATTATTTAGTTGTATCCAATAACACCCTGCGAGAAGTTGAATACTGGGATATCAGCTTTGCTCATCCCAGGGATTTGACCGAGGAAGAATGGTGCGCACATATTCTTGAAACCTATCGGGAAGCCGTTCGTATCCGTTTGATCAGTGATGTGCCCCTGGGTGCTTTTCTCTCAGGTGGAATTGACTCATCTTCAGTTGTTGCCCTTATGAGTCAACTGATGGGAGGACCTGTCATTACCTCCTCCATAGGGTTTGAGGAAGAAGAATATAATGAGCTAAATTATGCCAGGATTGTGGCCTCTAAATTCAATATTGAATACCACGAGCAAATTGTTCGCCCCGATGCTGTTGGAATTCTCGATAAACTCGCCTGGCATTATGACGAGCCATTCGCAGACTCCTCGGCTATTCCAACCTATTATGTTTCCAAAGCTGCACGGGAGCACGTGACGGTTGCACTTTCAGGTGATGGGGGGGACGAAAATTTTGCAGGCTATCGTCGTTATTACTTTGATAAGCGAGAAAATAACCTCCGTACCCTCTTACCCTATCGTATCCGTCGACCCCTCTTTGGGACATTGGCCAGTCTTTACCCAAAGGCAGACTGGGCTCCCCGTATTTTTAGAGGAAAGGCCACTTTTGAAAGCCTGGCCTGCTCCCCTATCGAGGGTTACTTCCTATCCATGTCAGCTTTTCGACCGGCTCTGAAAGAAAAACTCCTTCATCCGGATATCAAACAGAAACTGGCCGGATATAATACCCTCGATGTGTTTCGATATTACTACGACAAAGCCGATACACAAGATCCCCTTTCCCGGATTCAATATGTGGACATTAAGACCTATCTAACCGATGATATTCTGGTCAAGGTTGATCGAGCAAGTATGGCCAATTCCCTGGAAGTTCGTGCACCCATACTGGATCATAAATTCATGGAATTAGTTGCAACAATTCCCTCCCACCTGAAACTTCGAGGAAGAACAGGCAAATATATTTTTAAAAAGTCCTTAGAAAATCTTCTCCCGAAGGAGATCCTTTATAGAAGGAAAATGGGATTTGCCGTCCCGCTGGCGCGATGGTTTCGGAATGAGCTGAAAGATATGGCCCACAATGTGATCTTCCGGCCAGGCGGTAATGATTTACTTAATGATAGGACCATCCGGCAAATTTGGAAGGAACATCAGAGCGGTCTTCGTGATCGTTCGACAGAGCTCTGGACCTTACTGATGTTTAAAATGTGGCAACAGGAATTCCAATAAAGATGTGAAACCCCTTGATTTGATCAATTTAATCTGGTTAATTTAGGCCTTTTATCGCAACAACTATGGTGCTCGATGTGGCAGTATGGGCAAGCCACCTGAGTATAGGTATGGTACGTATAGAAGCTACCAGCCATTTTGTCAAAGTACCCTTTTTGGAAGTGTCTATCACATCAAACCGGTCAAAACAACGAAATCCTTGAGCCGTTAATACCTTTCGTAAGCTATAGAAACTGAACCAATTCACGGCAGGATACCTTGTAAAGTTAACAAGATCCGGACGTTTCGTCATGGCAAGACGCTCGAAGTAATGCTTAAGGAACGGGGGATACCAGCTATATAAAGGTAAATTGTATTCCTCTTGTATAGGGCAGAGTTTGTTGGTAGTCATCAGACAGAGAATACCTCCCTTTCGCAGGATTCTGGTAAATTCCTTCAAACAGGTTTCCCAATCGGCCACATGTTCAAGGAGCCCAAGAGCGATACAGACATCCATCGACTCATCGGCCCAAGGTAGTTCCACAGCAGACCCAACCTGGAAATCTATTTTGTAACCGGCTTCGGCCGCGCGCTTTTTACCCAGCTCCAAAAGAGGTTTGTTGATATCCAAACCGTGGGCATGATGACCCATCTCAGCCCACATAATAGACATAGTTCCTGCACCACAGCCAATTTCAGCCACCTCAAGGGGACGAGCGGCTGCTTTATCCGTTCCTATCATCCTTAATATAAGATTACATATGGAACTAAAACGTTCTCGTGCTTTCTCGCTCTGGCTCTCCTCTGCATAGTAATTGTAAAATCTTTCATCGCTGGAGTAATCCCAACTGGATAGATGGGGTTGTGAGGGTAGGCCGGATTCCTTTTCATCGTTCATAATTTCTTCTCCTAAAATGCCCCTTTATAGAGTTTGATTAGCTCTCGATCAGATAGGGTATAATGACTCTTTTTGCCTATAAAGTAATAGCTTGAAGCAGCGTCCAGTGTACCTGCCTTCTCAATCAAATAACGATCCAGGTATTTCAAGTAAAAAGATGTAAAGCTGGCAAACACTTTGATAAAACTTCTTAAGAGGTTTGATTCTGTAAAGCTCAAAAGGAAGTATCGATAGGCCCATGCTAAGGCCATCCCTGGACCGCAGGTTGCCCCACTATCGATTTCTTCAAATCTTCGAAACAAGCGGCGATGCCCCAAATAAGTAAACCTCGTAAAGTCATAGCGACCCATGTGCACTTGTTGCATGAAGGGAGTTTCGGCATAGACTAAACCCTGTTTCTTAAGAACCCGATGAATCTCTTCAACACATCGATAGGGATCCACAACATGTTCAAGAACTGCCTGTACAATTACCCCATCAAATGAGTCGCTTTCAAAGGGGAGATCATGCGCGTCACATATCAGCATGGTACGGGGCCCAAACAAGATATCCGTTTCTATTAACTCAATAGAGGAATGAATCAGAAGAGATTCCATTCCTTCACCCAGCGTTCCACAGCCAACTACCAAAACCTTTGGAGTAGTGGATTGATCAAGCAGTAGTTTAGCAAACTTACTGTAATTCTGCTTACCCTTCACATTTTGACCGATACCCGGTATTAATTGCCTTAACACTTTCTGGATCTTATTTTCTTGGAAAGTAGAAGTCCTATTACTCTGGGAGACAAGATCCTGAATGGAAAACAGACTGGCGTTCTCATTAAGTAACACAGGAATGCCATTTATAATGGGAAAACGGGCATGGCATTCAGAGCCGGTACAGATATACTGATCAGTTATTCGCTCAAATCTCGCTCTACAAATCGGGCAACGAAGTAACTCTTCAATGGCCGTCGATAATTTGATTTGGGATTGCATGGGCCTCTCCTGTTAGGAAGGTATAATTAAAGCGAGTTGATTGACATATAAACCTTAACTCACCGGCTAGAGTTGAGTTTTCTTACCTTTTAAAATCCGTAAGGTGTATTCCAGACTGAATATCCATACCCATTGCTTGTTGAAAGGGAAGTTTTTTTGCCGCGATCGTTGGATGAAATTATTTAAGGCAGCCGGATCAACCAGGCAACCAAGTTCCATGGTGGTAGGTCGTAACAGTTCCTGAACTTCTTCTTCACTCCAGAGTTGTAATCGTATGAGATCGTAGTCAATGGGTGAGGTTTGTGATAACCAATTCTTGCCTATCCGGTGAGCCATCTTGGACAGAACTTTTGTTCCATAATACCCCAACAGGGGCCAGAAGCGGTAGAAATTTTTCCACGTAGCCGGCAGGGCCGGATAACCATGTTCAAGTGGAAATTCTGCCATCTGGGGTTGAAACTCGGCTAACATCCGTCGAATTAGTAAACTTCGTTGGCGAAGATGGGCGCGGGTTTGAAGCACTGTTTCCAGAACCGGACGGAAAAGAAAGGGTGATAAACAGGGCCAAAGTCGATTGGTACTGCTTGCAATCCGCCCCTGCCATCGTTGCATTCGCATCATCAGGTAAACGTGATCCATCTGCAAGGTATTAGGAAGTTGAGAAAGACCCCTGTTAGTTCGTTCAATGACGTCGGCAAAATGGGAAACAAGATCTAGCTTAGTTTCAGGTGGAAATAATGAAGCATCAAAACTTTGGGCCGCATAGCGCAATTTTGCGAGTTTTTGGGAATCCAGTTTACGATAGGCTCCTGTGTACGGAAAAAGTAATTCCCACCAATAACCACGAGCTAACTCCCCGAACGAACCATTAATGCTGATATCGAATTGCTCCGATAGAACTTGATGAATCCTCAAAATTCGCGCATATTCTACAAGATCATACTCCCCATCCGTCAATCCAAGAGCCTGCCGAATATAATCCAAGGATATCGACCCAGGCGGCTCGATATGTAAGTGGGGGAGTCCTATAAGTTGAGCCAGATTACGCGATACCATCACATCGGGGCTCTCGGCTGGCCCGGATACGACGGTTGTAAATTTTACACCGGATGATAAGAAGGCGGATACAAGGGCTCGAGAATCATAACCACCTGTCAGATCACAAACAGGACGCGTGAAAATACGTCCAACCTTCTGTGCAGTGCCTATGAGAGTTTCTCCCAATCTTCTTACGGCAAACTGCCCATCTAAGGATTCGGGGACAATATCTGTAATCTGCCAGTATCGCTGCTTAGATACCAGCGCACCTTTTGCAAATCGGAAGACCGAAGCAGGCTCTAGTTTACGTACCTCTTGGTAAAAAGTTCGATCTTCGTAAATGATCCCGGTACAGAGAAATTCCTGGCAACCAACGGGGTCCAGGTTAAAATTCCCCAAACCTGCCAGGAGTAAGGAAGAGCCGGATAAAGCGATACCCTGCTTCCAGGATCGAAAGAAACCATGACAGCTACCCACAATATCTGTAAGGACAATCGTTTCTCGGGTCCTCCCATCCCCAATAACAATGACAAAGAATCCTTCCAACTCTCTTCCAAGTAGAAGAGGATCTAACTCCAGATATCGGGCCAGCAAACGAGATTCTTCACCACTTCCATAACCGTCTGCATGAAACCAGACCCCCATAGCAAGCAACCAGCTTTCTGTCTCCGGATCATAAACAAGGGATGTGCCAGAACCGTTTTGACGTGCAAAGGATGCAGCATAAGCCCATTCTGTTTCTACAATCCTACCAGGAGGTGGAAATTTTATATAGCGAGCGATCTCTAAGCTGGAACGAAATAATTGGTTAGCTTCACTTTGAAAATCCTTTGAGGAGATAATAACCAGAAAATTTCCCAAGGGGTCGTCTTCTATCTGTCCATCGAAACTTTTATCAAGTCCAATGAACAACTCGTTTGAAATAATAAAATTACCTGCACAATCTCTCTAAAAACTCCAAAACATTCAGCCCATCGATTCAATCAGGACAGATCACAGATCCAATTGAATAACAAATATAGATTTAAAATGTTAGAATTGTCAAGTTCAAACTTCATCAACAAACCCAGGTCCAAAAAGAAAAATCAGTTTTTTAGGGTTAAATTTTTTAAACCTACTTGACCTCTAAGGGGTCATATTAATGAATATATCTTTAAATTTCAAAATGAAGAGGTATTACGGGCACCCAGGCAGCCTGGCAGGTATAGGGTGTTTTACATTTAAGTTACATTCTTTATATCAGCCTCAAGCCGGTCCGAATCTACAAGGATCCGGTAGATTCTTCGGCAATCAGGCAAATAGAAATTGAAAAAATGTATAAAAGTTATCCCATCAGCTCTATAGGGAATTGGATTTACAACTTTACACCAAAGGTCATAGTAGCTCGGTCAATCCTGTTGATTCTAATTTTGATCCCTTTATTTTCCTCCTGTACGGGTAAGGTAAATGCGGCTTCAATACTCCGGGTTGGACCTGGAAAGCCCTATGCGAAGCCAAGTCAAGCAGCCGCAGTAGCCAAGGATAAGGACATAATTGAAATCGATGCTGGTATCTATACGGCCGATGTAGCCGTCTGGCATGCAAATAATTTAACCATTCGAGGGGTTGGGGGTAAAGCTCATCTTAAGGCAAATGGAGCCAGTGCTCAGGGTAAAGGAATCTGGGTTATTGCAGGAGATAATACCACCATTGAAAATATCGAATTCTCAGACGCAGTAGTTCCCGATCATAATGGGGCTGGAATCCGTCTGGAAGGTTCCGGGCTTACAGTTAGAAATTGCTATTTCCATGATAATGAAATGGGTATTCTTACCGGAGCTAATCCTAAAAGCGACCTCCTCATTGAATACTCGGAGTTTGCCAATAATTATTATAGAGGGGATGACTCGAGTGTTCATGCTCATAATATTTATGTTGGCAAGATCCGAAGCTTTACCCTGCGTTATAGTTATATCCATCATGCGAGAATTGGGCATAATGTAAAGAGTCGGGCGCAGGAAAATTATATCCTTTACAATCGGATTATGGATGAGCAAACAGGTGCTTCCAGTTATGCCATTGATCTACCCAACGGGGGAGCTTCTTATCTGATTGGTAATTTGATTCAGCAGGGACCCGATACCGATAACTTTAGCATAATAGCCTATGCCGCAGAGGGCGGTACGAATCCAGTTCAACAGCTTTATGTGGTTAATAACACGTTTGTTAATGATTATCCATCCGGAGGTATTTTTGTTCAGATTTTTGGAAATCCAAAGGTAACCTTAATAAATAATCTTTTTGTGGGGCCAGGCACCGTTTTATGGGGGAAAG
This sequence comes from Candidatus Limnocylindrales bacterium, assembly GCA_035559535.1. Taxonomy (NCBI): domain Bacteria; kingdom Bacillati; phylum Chloroflexota; class Candidatus Limnocylindria; order Candidatus Limnocylindrales; species Candidatus Limnocylindrales bacterium. The sequence goes on along the minus strand of DATMBG010000004.1, from coordinate 1,589 downwards.
GTCAACAAATAGCCAATCTTGTTACCCAGGATTCACCTTTTGTCGATAGGGCTAATTTTGATTATCATCTTGTCAAGGGTTCACCGGCGATCGATGCCGGAGTTAATCCAGGTAAAGCCAATAATGTAGACCTAACCCCGATATGGCAATATGTTCATTTGGCGAACCGAGAACCGCGGACCATGGTAGGGAGTGCCATCGATATAGGTGCTTATGAATTTGGAACCCCCAGCTTCTCTGATAAGATTCCCCCTTCCGTTCCTTCTCATCTTACGGCAACTGTAATTTCTTCATCCCAGATTGATCTTTCATGGCTCCCGGCAACTGATAACATGGGAGTTGTCGGATACAAGATTTACCGAAATGGTAAGCTACTCTCTACCACGCACTCCACTGTTTTTTCAGATACTACTCTAGAGCCCTCAACGACCTATACGTATACGGTATCTGCCTATGATGGAGCAGGAAATGACTCGCCACAATCCCCGGGTATTAGTGCAACGACTCAGGCTCTTGTTCAAACCCCCCCAAGTGTTTCTCACAACCCTCAGATTAAGCTCGATAAAGAAAATTCACCCGAGGTTATAACCAATCTAAAGTCACTTTTACAAAATCTTCCCGATAATACGGCCCTCGATTTGGGAAAGTATACCTGCGATCAACCGGCCGACGACCCTTCCTGGTGTGAAGCTATCACCGATTATAGCAGACTGATCTACGATAAATTTAACCATCAGCTACTTATGTTTGGAGGCGGGCATGCCTCTACCTTTAGAGATGATGTCAGTGTGTTCAACTTTAATACGCTTACCTGGCAAAGTGCCTATCCTTCTACCCTCTGTTCAGAGATGACCAACCTGGCGAATATGGATAAAGTGAATGGAAAGTGGATAACGACGGGTCATCCTCTGGCTCGTCATACATATGATATGCTCGTTATTCCGGATAATACCAAGAAGCTATTGCTGTTAGGGTATGCCAATGGGACAGGTCGCTGTACTCCTCGGGTAGACCCAGTAACGAAGAATGAACCCTTATACCAAAAAAACAGTAAAGTTGCAATTTATGACCCTGTAGCCAAAACCTGGTCTTATACTTCTGTAGATGCCATGGATCCTACGGCTGCTGCCGAATATGATCCGGTGTCTGGATTAGTTGTTATTATGAGCCAGTATGGTCTCTGGACCTATAATCCTATAACAAATAAAAGAACGCCGGTTCTCAGCTACGCAGATGGCGCTCTGGGATATGCAAATAATCTGATCTATTATCCACCCAATCAAAAAATGTATTACCTTGCTCGAGGAAATCCGACCAGAGTGTTTGAGATAACTCTTAATCGTAAGAATTGGAGTGCATCCAAAATTAAAGAAGTGACCGATATGACAGGAGATATTCCTAATTCACAGGAATCTGGCTGGGCCTATGATTCGGTGAATCAAATCATTGGAGGTGGGGTTGCAAACGGAGTCTTCTATGCCTACAATCCCCTTACCAAGACCTGGGCAAGTCGAATTATGCAAACCCAACCTGCTGGGAGTTCTGTGGGTACTTTGGCTTTTCATGCACTGGATTATGATCCGGTAGAT
>DATMBG010000003.1 GCA_035559535.1 Candidatus Limnocylindrales bacterium | reverse complement strand
GCCAGGGGATGTTTGGGAATATTTTTCATCTGATCATCTACCCGACAGAACAATTCGGTGATAAACTCTATGGTAGTCATGCAGGTTACCTCCAAATGAGTGAAAAAGAGTTTTTGTTGATAATATTGGAGAGCCTGCATGACTCTTTCAATTTAAAAAACTAGCACCAATAGTTAGTATAAGAGGAGTTTAAAGGATGCCATTTTAGTTATGAGAAGGTGGCTATAAGAGTATGAGAAGGTGGCTATAAGAGGCGAAACAAATGGATTCACCCTATGCCTATAACTTCCCCGTCAAAGACTCCAAAATGTTTTTTGGGCGTCAAGAGGAGCTGGGTGATGTACTCAAGGGGATTAATCAGGGTAAAGGTTCTTCTTACCTTTGTTTTTATAAGCTGTTAGCAGATATTAAAAGTTTGGTATGAAACTTGCTGGATCTAACAGGAAGAATCAAAGCATAGAAGATCCAGAACATACTCAACTTTTTATCGAGAGGGGGTGAAAAGTTAGAGACTTCACCTGAGAATGAAATTTCAGAGAAAGTTGTGGGACCTAAAATGTTGTTTTTACACCCTTTCTACTTAGGAGGATTTAAATCATGTCAAAAACGCTTAAACTCACAATAATTATGGGGCTATATTGGCTTATCGTGGAAACAGGGGTGTTTGCTCAGCCTACCCTAAAGCCCAGGGTCACCGTTAACGGTACCGTTGAGGTTGCTTACTATTGCACTGGAACCCCAGAGTTCCCACCAAATTGGACTCAAAACCTGGTCTTTGTTGAGGCTCCTAATTCTATCTACGTGCGCTGGAGTGGTAAGAACCCGGCCGAGTGGGCTCAGTGGGAGCTTTATAAGTTTACCGTTGGCCCAGATCAGAAGCTCGCATCTGGCAACTTATCGGGGGCTATACTTTCTAATACAAGCAGTACCTTCGAGATTAAATTACAACCTCCTTTACCGCGATTCAACACTACTCCGGGTGACCAGAAATACCGCCTCCTTGTCAAATCTTAAGAAAAAGCTATCCGCTGAGTGGGTATACACTACTTCCCCTGCAACACTTGTACACCAGCCCCAACCACCCCCGCGAATCCTTACGATTGCACATATGTCCCACCCAATTCCGTAAGGCAGGTAGTATTGGAAATCCCAAAGATGACCGTTAACCAGACTTCCAGCACCAGTGGCGACGGTGACCGTGATGAGCTTTATTTCAAGGTTGCCCGGCTTGGTCCCGGTACGCAGAGCAGTGAAAAGCGGTTACCGGTAAGGATGATTACTATGAAGCCAAGAATGGAAAGACTGTCAACTCCAACGGTTGGACCAACCGGGATGAGACCCATGTCAACAACCTGATCTTCTGGTCCGGTACCCTCCATCATGGTCAGAGCGCTCTACTGTCAATTACTGCAATGGAGCAAGACAATTCCGATCTCAAGAATATCAAGGATGGGATTATAGCCGCAATGCACTCGGTTGCAGCGGTTGCCAGTGCTACAGCCACACCCTATGGTGCAATTGTAGCTGGTGTTGCCGAGGCAATTGCAACAGGTGCTCAGTTCATCCCAAGTACGGAGGGCCACGACTTCGTTGGCTTCGTGGCAGTAAAAGTGACGAATCAGTGTGGTTATATCCAAACCACATGGACCACGTTCAGTTCGGCGAACACAGCAGCCGGTAAGGTCTCAAACAAATTTGTCGACGTTGGTACCCTGGAGAGTATTGAATCGCGCCTGGCCGTCCTTGACTCATGCAATACCTTCTGGCCTAATGGCGTCGACTGGGAGCCGTATGTCCATGTTTGCGACCACGATCAGTTCTGGTGGATCACCAAGGGTACCAGCCATTCAAATTATACCTTTCTCTTGAAGGCGAAGGCGATACTACCGGGTAACTGAAGCAGGCTGGAAGAGTAAGCAACAGCAGAATATTATCCCCGGTAAGGGTCTGGCATATCCCATAACCGGCTGCTAACGAAACCCGGCATAGTCGGCAGCCGGTTATAGGCATACCCTAAGATCAGATCATAGTCTTGGTGAGGGATAACGGTAACCGGATATTAATTTCCCGTCAGTTTAAACCGATCCATCAGTTTACGGAGCGTTTCGGCTTGAGCAGATAACTCTGCAGCCGCCTGGGTAGACTGACGGGCATTGCTACTACTTTGAGAGATTAAACTTTTTACCTCTTCCATGGCTAAACTGACCTGATTTGCCCCCTTACTCTGCTCCATAGTCGCCCTTTTAACCTGTTCGGTTAACCCTCTGACTTCTCCTATCGCATGCAAAATCTGTGAAGATCCCTTCTCCTGCTCCTGGGTTGCTTCATTAATTTCGGTTATCCGCTCCGTAACCTTCTTTACGGATTCCATAATTTTCTGCGTCGATGTTTTTTGTTCCTGAATGGCCTGTACAATCTCAGTAGCAGCCGATAAGGAATTCTGCGCGCTGACGGTAATCCGATCCAAAGCCTGACCGGCCAAATTGACCCGTTTTACTCCCTCATCGACCTCCTTATTACCCTCCTGGATCACCTTAACCGCATCGGCTGATTGCCTCTGCACTGCTTCGATAATCTGGGTAATCTCCTGGGTCGAGAGAGCTACCCGGTTTGCCAAGTCTTTAATTTCGTCGGCAACCACAGCAAATCCCCTTCCATGTTCACCGGCCTGAGCGGCTAAAATTGAGGCATTTAACGCAAGCAGCGCAGTCTGGTCCGCAATATTGTCGATCACATCCAAAATAGAGCCGATCTGTTGTGATTTATTTTCCAGGCTTTGGATCGTATATGTTGCCGAAGAGACCGCTTCACGGATCTTATCCATACTCCTGACTACTTGTTGCATAGAAGTCTGTCCCTGCAGCGTAATTTCCGTTGTTTCATGATAGAATTGCCTGGAGTTTTCAGCGTTTTTAGCTATCGTCTCTATGGAAAAGACCATTTGGTTCATTGCCGCAGCGGTCATTTCAGATATTTCTGAAAGCCTCCTTGAGCTTTCTGTAACTTGCCGGATCGAGTTAAACATCTGTTCAATGGAAGAGGAAATCTCCTCGGTGGACCTAAAGAGAGTTTGGGTATTCCCCGCCACTTCTTCGACACTGGCTCCCATTTCAGACATGGCGGAGGAAGTCTCCTCGGCTGAAGATGTAACGTTCTCTACCGTCTTCAAGTCTTCATCCGATCGCGTCAGGATCTCTATACTGATTTGGGCGATTTGATTGGCCTGGCTCCGAATTTGAGAAACCAGGGCTCTCAATTGGATAATCATGTTTTTAAAAGCCATGCCCAAGACATCTTTTTCCGACCTAGGATGTACATCTGGGGTAAGATCCCCACCAGCCAGTTTATTGGCAACCTCTGCCATTTCTCTGATATATCGGGTCATTTGGGCAAAGGCATGCCCTAGAATGTCCTGCCTGGATTTGGGTTCAATGTGAAGGCTCAGATCACCCTGGGAAATACGATTTGCCATTGCCGCCATTTCTTGAAGATAATCCATTAAGGCCTTCATAGAGGTAGTCAGGATGGCAATCTCATCTCCCCGTTGGGTACTTTCGATAGGGGCCAGTTCCCTGGCGTATGCCGAAAGTTTACTCAAGGGTCGGGAAACTTTGTTTGCAAGTAAATAGGCCCCCATTGCGCTGATTAGAAAGATTATGGCAATCAAATATAATTGACTCACCATGGTGGACTTCATTTGAGCCAATATAATCCCCTTGTCCATTCCTACATGGACATAACCGGCCACACCGGCTAATATGGGAGAAGAGATATGGGTAAAATCCCCCATCCCTTTAATATGCAAATCTTTGATGGTGGTTTTGTCTTTTTCACCCTTAACAGTAAATACCTCTTCCGGGATGCTGGGGACAAAGGTATGGGTTATGATTTCTCCCTGTTCATCAACAATATAAACATAGGAAACCCCTTGAATTTCCATAAACTGATCGATAACGGCCTGAAGGGTCGATGCGTCTCGATTAAGAAGTATTTCTACACTTGAACTGGCAATGCTGTTGGCTATGGCAGTACCCTTGCTTTTATATTCTTCCATAAGGTGTTTTTGGAGATTCCAGCCTGAGAAAACAGCCGTTGTAATGGCGGTAATACCAAAGAGAAGGACTACAATGGCAAGGATCTTTTTAAATAACCTGGATGTTCTCATTTTTCCCTCCCGGGCCAATCTATAATAGGAACGAATAAGCCATTCCTGACCGTTGTATAATAGACTAAATCCAACCCCTGATGCTTGTGGGGTCCGAAGGATACCGGGGTATTGATCCCTATATCCAGATTCTCTATACTTTCAACGGTCTCTTTGATGCGCGCCCTTTCAGGTTTACTGCCCATCCTTTTAAGAATTTCAACAAGGAGTTTTGCATTGAGAAACCCTTCAAAACTGACAAAACTATACCTCAAGGGTTTGTATTCCTCCGCCATAAGGTCCTTAGGAGGCATAGGGTTATATCTATCCATTAACTCTCTGTATTCCTTAACTGCAGGTAAAGAGGTCTCTTCATAGGAGGGTACAACCTGGGAATTGATCAGGTTAACGGTGTAATCCCGTCCGGTTGCCTTACCCGTCTCAAGAAGTAAATTAAGCAGATTCTCACTTCCTACAAAGGAAACATTGGCAATGGGAACATCCCAACCGGCATCCCGGGCATCTCTAATAAATCCCGCGCAGGCAGCATAGGCTCCAACCGAAATTATCGCATCCGGATTTACCTTTCTAAGAATTTCAACCTGCTGTTTGAAATCCTCAGAGTATTTGGCCCCTCTTCGATAAGTAGCTTCGCCTGCAATCTTGAGACCGAATTTTGCTAAAGCCTTTTTCACCCCATCCCATCCACTTCGTCCATAGGCATCCACTTGATAGAATATAGCAATCCTCTTTCTGCCTGCCTTTACAAAATTATCCACCAGCCCCTCGGTCTCCTGGTGATAAGATGCTCTAAGATTAAAGACAAATTCATCATAGGGAGGCTGTCTATGGGGTTGAGCTCCTGTAAAGGGAAAGAAAAGGTAGACAAACTCATTCCGATATCTTTTGAGTAATGGCAGGACCCGGGTCACTGTGGGAGTTCCTACATAATCAAAGAGGAGGAGAACATGATCTTCCTCAACCAGCTTGATGGTGTTTTCAATAGCAGGAATGGGATTATAACCATCATTATAAGCCTTCATAAGTATCTTTCGACCATTTATCCCACCTCCTTGATTGATATGTTGGATATAGGCCATGGATCCTCTGTAGAGTTCAATGCCGAGCCCCCTTGAAGGTCCCCGAAATGCGGCCGAGGCCCCAATAACGATATCATCTGCATACACTCCTTCACAATAAATAAGGAAAAGTAGCAAATATAATAAGTATTTTATGGTGTCAGGGAGGAGTTTCATCTCAATTCCAATTTGATACAACTTGAAGAACCGATATTCTTTCGAGTTTAAAGCTATCAAAAGCCTCTAAAGCCGTAGTTAAGTACCCTATTCAATTCTTGCCTTTTGGGAGGTTATTTTGCATATCCGATGCCATTTTACCGGGGATTTTTCCATGACCGGCCCTGAAGTTTCGCTATCTAAACTCGTTTTAACACTGGAACAATTTTTTAGAACTTCCCCAATGGGGTCTGCCCTCTTTATAAGGGAATTCAAGAAGCACCGAGAGGAACTCTTCCCTATTCCTTTTTTCAAATAGGGGAAATTCGGAAAAAACAGAGGATATAGGGGCAAGTCAGGTTATTTTTTGAGGGAAGTAAGGGGCTTGACCCTCCTTATAGTCCCCGTAATCTATGTTTTTATAAACTATTCGCAGACATTAAAAGTTTGGTATGGAACCTGCTAAATCTAACAGGTAAAACTGAAGGTTAGAAAATCTAAAACCTACTCAACTTTTAATTAATCTTGATAAAGAAAAGGAGAAAATTATGAAATTCTTTAATCGGATTTATTCATTCTTTTTTGCAATGGTAAAAGGAATGGTAAAAGAGATGTTATGGGGGATGGAGGGATAGTAGTTTTGAATTCTTTCGTCTTTGCCGGAGTGTCAGGGGATTTCAACGGGGATGGTTACAATGATCTGGCCATTGGAGATACCGCCGAAGACCTCTCTCCAAGTCCTCAAGTCGGTACAGTTGTCGTGTTGCATGGCTGGCAGAGGGGACTTATGGCGGGTCTGGATGGAGGGCCCGACGACCAACTCTGGTTCCAGGGTCATAACGGCATGGAAGACCTGACTGAGTTTGGGGATGGCTTTGGATGGGCCCTCTCCTCCGGAGCCGGAACCCAGTAAGTGTTTGAAAACTCATCTCCCTATTCAAGTAAAGAAGCGCCCCTAACCTGGTTTCAGTCCCTGGAAATTCCCCTTCATTCCATTCCGGTGGGTTGAAGCTGGGAGAGGGTTAAACAAGGAGGAAATATGAAGCTGCAAATTTTTTTGATAACCCTTTTCAGTACCCTTCCCTTCTCCATGGCTTTAGCTCAAACTCCGGAGAAGACGACGAACCCTCAGCACCCCTTCGCAAAGCAACTGGAGACGATATATCTCAAATATCTGGAATCGGCGAGACGTGGAGATGTATCTGCAACGCTGCGGGTTATGACATCTGAATATGCCCAAATGGCCAAACAGATCACACCAGAACTACTGAAAGGGATGTCGGCAGATGACCTGGATCCCCAGAAATCTCAATTTATAAGAATTGATGTATCAAAGAAAAAGAATATGGCCCGGGCTATTTATCAAAAACTCGGTCCAGAGAGAAAAGATTGGACTGCCATCCTCTTCAAGAAGGAAAGTGGTGCCTGGAAGATCGCCAAAATTGTTAGACAGGTAAGAACCGGTTCCGAAACAGGAGATGGTCTCCAAGAACTGCTGAACGATACAAATTCTTTTCTACAAGATCCCTGATAGCTGTTTAACCCTGCCTTCTGTATCTCCCATTTATTCAAAGCTGAGCTGAAGTGCGATCCGTTGGGGGCAGCCAGGAATTGATAGGAAAGGTCAACTTTCAACCTCACCAAGAAAAATGGTACCTTGTAAAGTTAATTCTGTGTAACTCTCTTCCCTCCCCCTAGCCCCTCTCCCACGCTGTGGGCTTACCTTTACCCACATTTTTCGATTTGGGAGGATGGGGCTCAAAACGGTTAGTAGGTCAATCATCCCGGTTGACCCACCTTGCAAAAAGAGGAATCTTTCCCTCACGAAGGAGATTCAATGCATTTCGCTACTCAACCAGCAAGACAGTTAAACCAGTTATTAATCCCCTGAAATGAAAAAATGTGGGTAATGGTTAGGTTTCACAGGGGAGGGAACTTCACCTCAAAGTGCTTTCCCCTGTAAAGCGGGAGAAGGTCAGGAAAGGGGCCCTCTCAGGGTCTCACTCTTATCCTGGGGCGTATGGGGGCTGGGGGGGAGGGGCGGTTTAAAAGTTAAGCAAAGAGTTAAGATGCTCAAAGTCAGGTGATGAGAGGGGATCTCTGAACCTGTTTTAAAATACTTGCAGAAGGGGGAAAAAAGTTGTATTTCTTATACAGATAAACCTCTTGCCTCGAATCCGGGTAGAAAACCAGAAAAATTTCTTGAATTTTCTAGAGGAGTGTGGTATTTAACTAAACTGGACTCAGGAACCGGAAGGGATGGAAAATTTTTTACTATCTTTGTTGACTGATATCCTAAAGTTTTGAATAGATCTACAAAGGTCAGTCAATTAATCTGAGAGTAAATAGCAACTGATCGGTGGCCCGTGGTAGAAGTGTGAATGGCAAATGGCTAAATTGGTCATTTGCCATTTCTTCTTTATCCTATTTATCATAGTCCACGTATCAGGGGCTAGAAAAACAATGACCGGAGAGTTAAAACTCTTTACTGGTAACTCAAATCGTGCTTTAGCTGAAGAAATCAGTAAATATTTAGGAGTTCCTCTGGGAAAAGCAACCGTTACAAAATTTAGCGACGGGGAGACCTTTGTGCGCATTGAAGAGAATGTCCGAGGTTCAGAGGTTTTTGTCATCCAATCTATCTGTCATCCCAGCAATGATAACCTCATGGAGCTTCTCATCATGATGGATGCATTGTCCCGGGCATCTGCTCAGAGTATTACGGCAGTTCTTCCTTATTATGGCTATGGAAGGCAGGATCGTAAGTCAATGCCGAGGGTCCCTATCTCCGCCAAATTGGTTGCCAATCTGATCACAACAGCCGGAGCAGATCGAGTTGTTACCATTGACTTACATGCCGGACAGATCCAGGGGTTTTTTGATATCCCGGTCGATAACCTCTTTGCAACGTCCGTCCTTTTAGACTATATTGTAAAAAAGAATTTGCCTGACCTCATCATTGTCTCGCCAGATGCCGGTGGAACTGAAAGAGCTCGGGTTTATGCCAAGAAGTTGAATTGTTCACTTGCCATCATTGATAAAAGAAGAAGCGAACCCAATGTCGCCCACGTTATGAACGTCATTGGAGACGTAAGAGGAAAAACGGCTATCATTGTCGATGACATGATCGACACCGCAGGAACTCTAGTAAAATCAGCGAAGGCCTTGCAAGAGCAGGGCGCCGTTAAAGTCTATGCAGCCTGCACACATCCGGTTTTGTCGGGTCCTGCCATAGAAACCATCGATAATTCCAACCTGGTGGAGGTGGTCGTTACTAACACCATTCCCTTGAACGGAAAATATAGCAGTAAAATCCGGGTGCTTTCCATTGCCGGATTATTAGCCGAGGCCATCGATAGAATTTTTAAACGAACCTCGGTCAGCGAAATGTTTGAATAATCCTTTGGGTGTTGTTCTTCGTCGATTGCTCTTTGTAATAACCTTTAGAGAAACCAATCCACAAAAGACAACAGACGAAGAATACCCAACGAATATTTTATGGAAACCGTTGAACTGATAACTGAATTCAGAACTCCCGGGGGAAAGGGAGTCGCTCGAAAACTCAGGAGAGCCGGACGTATACCCGGTATTGTTTATGGAGGATCGGATGGATCTGTACCGATCAGTATCAGTCCCAGAAGTCTAGCTAAAACTTTAGAAAAGGAAAATGTTCTGATCGATTTAACCATTCAGAAGGGAGATACCGCTACAAAAAAAACGGCCATTGTAAAAGAAGTTCAAAGGGATCCGGTTACACGGGCAGTATTACATGTGGACTTTTTTGAGATTTCTATGGATAAACCCATTGAAGTAGAAGTTCCCATTGAACTGGTTGGAAAGGCGAAAGGAGTCACGGAAAGTGGCGGTGTACTGGAGATTGCCATGAGGACACTTACTATTGAATGTCTCCCTTCGGTAATCCCATCGCATATTGAGGTGGACATTTCGAACTTAAACATTGGGGATTTTATAGCCGTGCGGGATGTTAAAGTTCCTCAAACGATTAAAATCGTCAGTGATCCGGAAAAAACCATTGTAACCGTCGTACCTCCGATGGCGGAAGAGATTGCTGAAAAAGTTGAAGCGGTACCCGGTGAGCCGGAGGTTATCGGAAAAGGTAAGGCTCCTGCTGAGGAAGAAGGTGAGGAATCTAAAGCTTAACTCCATAAGCCATGAACAACGAACAAGCTCTGGATTGTTCCTTTTCATGGCTAATTCCAAATGCTTAATTGAAAGCGGTAATAGGCCTGGGAAATCCCGGTAGAACTTATGAGGCTACCCGACATAATGTAGGTTTTCAGGTTATTCGGCAACTTGCACAAGAGTCCGAGATTCCTTTATCGGAAAAGGGGTTTAAATCCCGTTTTGGCCGGGGAACTTTTAACCATATACCGGTTCTGCTGGTAGAACCACTCACCTATATGAATCTCAGTGGACAGGCCGTTAAGGAGCTGGTTGCTGCATTTAATTTAACTCCCTCTGATTTGATTGTGGTCCATGATGATATAGATCTGGAACTCGGCAGAATTCGGATCAAAAGAAGGGGCGGAGATGGAGGCCATAAGGGAATCCGGTCTATTCGAGAACATTTGGGAACCGATGAATTTTTGCGGGTTAAAGTAGGAGTCGGTCGGCCTGGGTCTTCTAGGGAAGTAGCAGATTATGTCCTAAGTCCCTTTGATCCGCAAGAACAGGAACAGCTCAAAGAAGCCTTATCTAAAGCAGTGGGAGCGGTTAAACTCCTGATACTGGGTGAAGTAGACAAAGCAATGAATATATATCATAAATCCGGGGATTCCTCACCTTGAAAGCTTCACATCTGACTGGAAAAGGTATTAAAGAATAGTTGGATTATCCCTGTGGTAACCGATTAAAAACTAAGGGCGATCTGGCTGATCACCCTTAGTTTTTTTAGTTTTCTTATTTCTTTCCGCCTTTATCAAAATCTGCCGGAAGTTTTACGACGGTAACGGGATCTTGATTCGTATTGGGCGCCAGTGCAGAGAGTTCGGGAATAACCAGGAGGTAGCCTCCATCGGCCATTTTACGAACCGCAATATCTGCCGGTCCGGCTAATTTCTTATCTGGCTGATCATAGGTCAACATCATCGGTTTTCCATCCGGCAGAAGGGTTACAATAACCGAGTTGGTATTTACGATCTCTGTATCCAGTCGGGCATTACCGGCGAAATCCAGACCATCCAGGGCTCCTAAACCGGTAACGAAGGGTGCCGGGAGCTTACCACTCTTGAAATCTTCCACAGAGAGCTTGTACATACCTCCCTGGGCTGGATCTTTCATACCGGCAGCCACACCAACGGTATTGGTATGGATGCTCCCATCTGGAGCCACTTCAACACCATCTGGTCCACCTTCGGGCATGGCGATAAAGCTAACGGAAGCTTCTTTGCCATCTGCCAGATCATCCAGGGCGCTATGGGGAATCATATAGACCCCTCCATTGGTTTTCACAGGAGGATCAAAACTGGCGCCGCCAATCCCGGTATCTGCAACATATAAGTTACCATCTTTATCAAAACCGGCTGCATTGGGAAGGGTAGCCGGAGATCCTCCATTGGCCTTGGCAAAAGCAGAATTCATTCCCATTTTAATTTCGCCCAGGACTTTTCCCTCAGTATCAAACGCAACCAGTTTGGGATCCATGCGTTTTGCGTCTTTAATTTCGGTACCGTTTGCTTCGGCTATGGGAGCGGCTCCAGCACACAAAAAGATGGTGCCTTTGGGGAATTTCTTGGTAGCCACGGGAAGGACAGCCATTCCCAAGGGGGCCGTGAGACCTGTGATCAGTTTATCCTTCACCATCTTTAAGGTTCCATCCGGTTGAACTTCCAGCTTACTGATGTAACCGGCTTTTTCAGTCCAATGAAATCCTTTTTCCTTCATCCCCAACTCAGCCGCATTAGAGATAAATACAAACTTTCCATCGGCACTAAAAATAGCCCCTTCAGGATTGTCGAAGGCTTTCAACGTTTGAATAACCTGTCCCTTAACAGGGTAAGGGGGGGGGGGAGCCGGTTTTTCCTTTTCTTCGGCCAAAGAAACAGACGTAACTAAAAGACCAACTAAAACAAGGGAGAGAATCGATTTAACGCGTACATCCATAATCATACCTCCTTTTTGGTTGATAATTAGTTAGGCATTAGGCTTTTGAATCTGTCAACCCCTGTTCGAGCAACTCGAATAGGAGTGGACAAGCCCGGCTTGCAAGAATCCACATCTTCCATAGAGGCTACGTCTGACCAGCAATTCTATATTGGGTGCTGATTTTTGTTTTGTCAATAAGAATTTGGTCACTTTTGTGAACTCTACATTTATCTTGTAATTAGACAGGGACTTCTTGCCTAAATTGATCCACCTGGACGATCATAAAGCGATTCTAATCGACTAGGGTCTGAAAATCCCACTTTATCCAGAAAAGACCATACTCTTCTCTAAATAAATCCGTTACAGAATATCTATAACCCTTTAATATTAAAGAACTTATAGCTTCATCCCTCGACTGGTATACTTATTGCCCCTATAGGAATCAGGGACTCTCAAGGATTACCTATGGATAAAGCTCTGACTTCAAGGAGGGTAAGGTATGGAGAACTTTCTGGATAAAATCAAGAGGGAAATCGAAGCCCTGGAAAGAGATCTCATGAAGTTCAAGAAGGAAGTGAAAAAGCGGGAAGCGATTACAAAAAATATACGAAAATTAAAATACCTGAAACCGAACAACGGCGGGCCCAATGATCACCGAAAACATATACTGGAAGACAGGGACAAAAACTACAGGGACCGATAATCGAAGGTGCGACCAACCCTCGAAAAGGGAAAAGCAGGTCTTCTTTTGCTTTAACAGAAATATTTTTATTGACAAGGCCCCTTTTGGGGAGATTAAAATAAAAAAAGAGGATAGATTTTCCTTACCCTATTTTTTTACTTCAAAGTCCTGTTTGCCAACTTTAATAGAAAGAAAAGGAGGTAAACAATGAAAACTGCCAAGTCTAAGAAACCAGATTCCCAGGTAGATATCTCCCCTGTAACCCCAGAGAAAAAGAATGAAAATGGACGAAAGACCATTACCTGCCGATATTGTAAAACAGATACCTTGATAAAAGCAAAGCCACGAAATTTTATAGATACCTATATCTTTCCAATTATACGAATTAGTCCCTATCGTTGTTCTAATTGTAAGAGACGGGATTATTATTTCGAGCGGGCCTGATTCCTTTGACCGATAGGATGACTCAAAACCATTTTCAAGAATTTAAAGAAAGAATTCTGTCCAAAAATCCAGAAGTTAATCTGGCTCTCCTAGAAAAAGCTTATCATTTTGCCGAGGAAAATCATAGAGGACAACACCGGGATGAAGGAATAGATTACAGGGTTCATCTCTTACGAGTAGTCTGTATTCTCTTCGATGAGTTGAAAATAACGGATTCCAACGTGCTCTGTGCGGCTCTACTCCAGGATGTTTTAGAAGATTGCCAGGTCGATTACGCAGCTTTGGAGGAAGCTTTTGGAGAACCCATTGCAGGCATGGTGAAAATATTGACCAAAGAAGCTATCAACCGGTATTCCTCCAATGAGGAGAGAGACCGGGCCTACCTGGAGAAGATCTGGCAAGCCCCTCGAGAAATCCAACTCATTAAATTGTCAGATCGACTTGACCATATTCGGTATTTGCATCTTTCGCCTTCCCAGGAACAGCAACTGAGATATTATCGTGAAACGTGCGAGAAGTACCTCCCTTTGGCTAAAGAAGTATCTCCTTACCTTTATGATCAGATGACGACCTGGGCGAATGGGTTCTGGAAACACCGGGCTAATACGGTCAGTTTCTGGGAGAATTTATATCAACAAAATGAAGCTCTTTGGGATCTTGGACAGGTCGCTCCCCCCTTGGCATCTTTTTTAGAATCTTCTGCTGCGCCTCCCCCAGGCTCTCTGGCCGTATTGGGTTGCGGACGTGGACATGATGCGATTTTTTTTGCTCAAAAAGGCTTTCAGGTCGTTGGGTTTGATTTTGCTCCGTCGGCCATTCAGGGAGCTGCACAAATAGCAAAAAAAGCCGGAGTATCCCTCAAACTGGTTCAACAGGATCTGTTTGATTTAATTCCAAAGTATGCGCACCAATTTGACTATGTCTTAGAGCACACCTGCTTTTGTGCCATTGATCCGGCCCGGCGAGGAGAATATGTTCAAATTGTAAGAAATCTTTTGCGACCTGGTGGACGATTTATTGCCCTCTTTTATGCCCATGGGCAGCCGGGAGGCCCCCCTTATACCACCGATTCCGAAGAAATCCGCGCCTTGTTTTCCCCGTTTTTTGAAATTAAAACTCTGGAAGTTCCGTCTAATTCTGTTGAAAGACGTCTGGGTAAGGAGCTTTTTAGCTTCATGGAGGTTCGTTAGGGAGTAGAGTATGGAAGGGTGGGGGTATAGAGGGGTGGGCGTGTGGAGGGATGGGGGTGTAGGCGTGTGGATTTAATTTGGGAGGGAATTCGGAAAGCCTTCGAGCTTTTAATACACCGGGACCCAGAAGTATGGGAGATTACATGGCTTTCCCTTCGGGTTTCTGGATTGGCAACAATAGGTAGTTTGATTCTGGGAGTTTCTATAGGTACTTTTCTGGCTTTAAGTCGCTTCCCCGGTCGCCGCTTATGGATTACCTTGATTAATACCGGTATGGGTCTCCCCCCCGTGGTGGTAGGATTGTTTGTTACAATTTTACTTTGGCGAAATGGACCCTTAGGATTCTTTCACCTGCTCTATACCCCTACGGCAATGGTGATAGCCCAGACTATCCTTGCAACCCCCATTATGGCCGGATTAACCATAGCGGCCATCCAGCATCTTAACCCCAAACTACGTTTACAAATCCTTGCCCTCGGGGCCTCCCGTTGCCAGATGGTCTGGCTTCTCTTAAAGGAAGCCAGGCTCCCCCTACTGGCAGCCGTTATGGCCGGTTTTGGAGGGGTTATCTCAGAGGTTGGCGCTTCGATGATGGTAGGAGGAAATATCAAGGGACAAACCCGGGTACTGACAACGGCTACGGTATTGGAGACCAGTAAAGGCGAATTCGGTATGGCTATTGCCTTGAGTATTCTGCTTTTCCTCTTAACCTTTAGTGTAAACCTGACCCTGACATTCCTCCAACAGCGAGACAGACCCAAATAAGCCCCTAAGCGTTGGAAGCCCGAAGTTCGGAGAACTTCGGGCTTCTGACTCTGGACTCCTCCGTGAAAGAAGTTATTCTAGAAGTCAGAAATCTACAAGTTCTGGGAGATCAACAAACGATTCTGGATGTTCCTAAACTTCAGGTAGAGATGGGAGAAACCCTGGCTTTTCTCGGACCTAATGGAGCCGGGAAAACGACCCTGCTTCAGGTTCTGGCCTTCCTCCAATCCCCCCATGAAGGAACCGTCTTCTTTAAAGGTTTGCCGGTTGATTATAAAAAGAATCTCCTCCCATTACGGCGATCTCTGGCGGTCGTTTTTCAAGAGCCGCTTTTATTTGATACCACCGTCTTCGAGAATGTTGCTTCCGGCTTGAAACTAAGGAGAGTCTCCCGGCATGAGATCTACGAAAAGGTTTTTATGTGGCTGGAACGTTTGGGTATTTCCCATTTGGCGAATCGCTCGGCCAGAACCCTGTCAGGAGGTGAAGCACAACGAACCAGCCTGGCACGCGCCTTCGTTCTAAATCCCCAAATCCTCTTCCTGGACGAACCCTTTGCAGCTTTAGATTCTCCTTCCCGAGAAGCTCTTATCGAAGATCTTGAACATATCCTCCGGGAAACCCATACAACCACGATCCTGGTGACCCATGATCGCTCTGAAGTCCTTAGATTGGCAGATCGGGTTGCCATTATAGACCGTGGGAAAATCCTCCAGATGGGTAGAACCGATGAGGTTTTTAATCATCCCATCAATGAAACAGTAGCCGCTTTTGTGGGTATCGAGACGGTTCTACCCGGCAAAGTCATAGGAGGAAGGGAAGGAACTTTTCTGGTGAAGATCTCAGAAGGCCACACCATTGAAACTATCGGCAACCTTCGGGTCGGGGAAGATGTTCTGGTCTGTTTGAGACCTGAGCAGGTTACCCTGGAGACCCTGGAAAGGGACCCGGGAACCTGGAGATCCGAAGATAGGGAGGAGAAAGAGTCTACCCTTCTTCGGCAAGAAAAAATCACTTCCAGCGCCAGAAACCGGATAAAAGGGCGTATCCTGAGGGTAGTACCCCAGGGCCTATATTATAAAGTAGTTTTGGATTGTGGATTTCCGTTAACCTCGTTTGTAACCAAACAGTCCGTGGAAGCGCTAAACTTAAAGGAAGGACGCTCTATCCTGGCTACCTTTAAAGCAACAGCAGTCCACATTATCCCGAAATAATACCGCTTCTACTTTGAAACATCGCCTGCCTCAACCCCCTTTCCCATACGTGCCAGGATAAGAAGGTTAGCCTCGGCGGGGCAACCTGTTTCACAGGCCGCTCCTCAATTCCCCCCGCATGGGGGGAAAGGGGAGGATATAATATAGAGGAAAGGGGGGCTTCCCTGGGGGCTTGAAGAAAATTCTGAATGACTGAAACCCCCGACTTGCGTCCGGGGCTACTCACAGTTCACCCCTGACGGGGCTTTTCAGCTTATCCTGGCGCCTAGGCCTCCCTTCTCCTGAAGTTTCAGAAGGGGTTGGGAGTAAGGGGTGGGGCGGGGAACGAGGGGATCCAGGCCATTCCCGAGTTCCCCCTTCCCGACTCGGGAAAGGGGTTAGGTTAGAAAAAACCTGCCCCTGCCATACAATTTATCCATGACTTTCCCAGAGTGCCAGGGTTTCTTCTTGCAAGGATCGAACCCTGTCTATCATGTCCCTCAGCCTTTGATTATCAGGTTCGTATTGAAGGGCATTCTGATAGATGTGCATGGCTTCTCGATCTATACGTTGATGTTTCAGACAACTTCGACTTAAGATCTGATAAACGCGTTTACTACGATGGCCCAGGCGATACAGGCGCTTACTGATGGTTACCATTGCCTGCTCCTTGCTTAGATGATCCTCCCGTATTCTATATTCTGCTTCATCGGCTTTTAAATAAGCTTCCAGCAAAAGACTAAGAAGTTCCACATTATCAGGTTGAAATTCCAGTGCCCTTTCATAGACCCAGATAGTCCTTGGACCGGTCATTCTTCTCTGAAGGTAATAGTTAGCCAAAAGTAAGGCAGGGTCTCGCAGTTCTGGATCCAGGGAAAGGGCCTTATGATGGACCCAGAAAGCCCTGGCATGAAAACGACCTGTTTTAAGATAAAGGGCACTTAACCGGGGAAAAATCCATACCTTCTTGGGATTCTTGCTCAGAAGTCGCTCATAAACCCGGATGACCCTGTCCCAGGCCCCCATCGAGGTATAGAAGCGAATCTTAAGGTTCGAAGGTCTTAAGGAAAGGAGTATTCGGGTTGCCCC
This sequence comes from Candidatus Limnocylindrales bacterium, assembly GCA_035559535.1. Classification (NCBI taxonomy): domain Bacteria; kingdom Bacillati; phylum Chloroflexota; class Candidatus Limnocylindria; order Candidatus Limnocylindrales; species Candidatus Limnocylindrales bacterium. Next base: position 52,308 of record DATMBG010000003.1, on the reverse strand, counting down.
TAAAGTATTCCAGCATTCCATGAGCTTATTTCGAGATCGCTCTCTCCATTGGGGAATTTTGTGAATCTTCCTGAACTCCCGGATGGCTTTACGGATCTTTCCCTGTTTCATATATAACAATCCCAATTGATAATGGGCAGCCGGAGCCTGACCATTTTCTGTTGTTAGAAGGCGATAGATAGCTTCCAGTTTATCGAGGATAACACCCAAGGTATGGGATGGTACATTCCCTTTCTTGGAAGTCGATGGGGCGTTCTTGTTGAACTTATAAGCAAGGGTCAGATACTCCTTGGCAAGAAGAGGTTTTCCCTTTGCCCAGAACAGGTCCGCTAACTTCAAGTAAAGATCTGTAAAAGAAGGATCTATGGGGATGATTTCACGGAGGAAGTCAATCCCCATAGCCAGGGTATTTGTTTTCTCACAGGCTTTTAGAAAAAGAGACAAAAATCTGAAATGGCCGGGATTTTCCGGGAGAAGGACCCAGGCTTTAAGGAGGATGGCATTTAACAGGGTCCGATTATAAGGATCTATTTTCAGCGCGTTTTCAAAAACCCAGAGGGCCCGCTCGCTGATCTTGAAGTTTCTCAGGTAACGGTAAGAGACCGGGATTATGGCTTCCGGATGGGTAAAGCCTAAAGATAAAGCACGATCATAAACCTTTGCGGCTTCCTCATCCTGTCTTCCCATTTTGATATAAAGGTCTGCCAACAGGGGATAAATCCAAAGCTTATCCGTCTGCTGGGAGTCCGTGGAAAGATCCTTTTCCAGCATCCTCTGATAAATCTCGGCCGCTTTAGCATATCGACCCAAAGTTTTATAAAAAGCCGCTTCCAGAATTTTACTCTGGGTAAGTGAATCGAAAGATTTCTTCTTTCTTAAGATAAGGACAAGGAGAAGACTTCCCAGGATTCCCAAGCCGATGACGGTATATCGGATCAGATTCTTTCGATGGATTTCTTTTTCTAAAAGGCTGCGCATCTGGTGTTCCTGTTGAGCACGTAGGAGTTGACGTTCTCGTTGCTGATCTTCTTCCCAATATCGAAGGCCTGTTGCTACCTCTTCGAGCTTTTGCGAGATCTCGAGGTCGGCAGGATTTATCTCCCAGGCTTTTAAGAAGTAAGTTCTTGCAGCATCCCAGTCCCATTCTTTTAGCTTTTCTTCCCCTAAACGCAGTAGCGGCTGAATCTGTTCTTGTTTCTGCCGGGTTATGAAGGAAACGATCTGGTTCAGCTTCCTGCGGGCATCTGAATGATGGGGATCTACTTCCAGGGCTTTCTCAAAGAGTTTCCTGGCTTCTGTCCAATCCTGCTGATCCATGGCAAGAGAGCCCTGAGCATAATAGAGGTTTACCTGGAGCTTCTGGACTTGAAGGGCAGAATCGGGAATTGGGAATTGGGAATTTTTCAACTCAGATAGGGCCTGGGTAAAGTAGGCGATGGCCTGGCTCCAGTTTTGTTGTTGAAGCCGGATCTGTCCTTCCTGATAATTTTGATTTATAATGGCCTGTTGAAGCTGGCGTCGAGCTTCTTCGGTATCCTTCTCCTGGAGGGCCAACCTAAAACTCTCCCTGGCTCGTGCCCATTGTTCCCGGCTAACCTGCTCGAGTCCTGTCTGGTACCATTGGGCATATCGGACCTCCCTCAAATGGGTACGGGCTTCTTCGGTATCTAAAAAGCCCAAGGCCAGGGTAAAGCTGGCTCCTGCCTGGGACCATAAGCCTCGTTCTGCCTGACTAAGGCCGGCTTCGTACCATTTATGATAACTGGCTTCCTGAAGTCCTTTTCTAGACTCCGGGGTATCCAGGGTACTTAAGGCAAGGTTAAAATTTTCTATGGCATCCTCCCATCGTTTTTGTTTCATCCGCTCCATCCCTAAATCATACCATCGGTGATGGATAGCTTCCTTAAGCTTTTCTTTGACTTCTTCAACCTGTTTCACTTCCAAAGCCCGCTTTAAATTCTCAATAGCACTCTCCCATCTCCTTTGGGCCATCCGCGCAAGGCCAAGCTCATACCATTTTTGAAAAATACTTTCAGGGTCTGCTTTGATTTTCTCCGCCTTATCGGACTTTTCTTTATCCACTTCCTCTACTTTAGAGGGGGATGGAGGGGAAATTGCTTTATCTTTAGGGGATGGGGTTACTTTGTCTTTGTTTTTCTCTTCCGGTTCCGTTTTCGGATTCTGTAAGCCCGGGGTGACTTCGGTTGAATCGGAGGACCGATCCCGGAGCTCTACTTTTTCACCGGAAGAACGTTGGATGGAAGTCAGGGGTTTCTGTTTTTTCGTTTCACCACGTTCGGCTTTCGGCTTACCGAATCCAGCTTCCAGTCCTTTGCTTTGTAGTGTTTCCGGCCTGTCTATTCTCCATATCAGAGCAGTTCCATCAAAACTCCCGGATATTAACAAAGAGCCATCCTGATTAAAACTCAGGCAATTAACCCAACTGGTATGACCTCTTAAGGTTTTGAAGAGCTGGCCTTCGTTCACGGTCCAGAGGAAGATGATGGAATCTGAACCGGCGCCTGCTAACCGGGATCCGTCCGGACTGAAAGCCAGACTCCAAATGGGACCTGTAGGCCCCCGGAGGGTTCTCACCTCCCGGTTATCGGAAATACTCCAGAGGGTTACCGAGTTATCCAGATTCCCTATAGCCAAAAGTTCCCCATCTGGACTCAAGGCCAGGGAACTCATCCAGTTGCCGGGTCTTGTCAGGGTATGGATAGGCTCTCCCTGTTCTATATCCCAAAATATAATGGTTCCATCGGAGCCTGCTGATATTAAAACTTTTCCATCGGGACTAAAAACAAGGGTCAAAACATCCTGGCTTTGGTTCCATAAGGTTTTTACCTTCTCTCCGGTCTGAAGATCCCACAGGAAGATCATCTGATCGTCTCCACCGGATGCCAGAAAAGCATCATCCGGGCTGAAAGCAAGCCTTAGGACAGAACCCCCATGTCCCTCCAATACCCGCTGTTTCACGCCATTTTGGGCATCCCAGAGGATAATCTGTTTATCCTCTCCGCCTGAAGCCAGCAGGGTACCTTCTCGGTTAAAGGCGACGGTTCTCACAGCACCCAGATGACCCTGTAAAGAAGAACGGGAAGGTTCAGAGTTACGTAGGCTTTCACTTTTTTCTTCCCTTTTTCCATTCTTCTCCCCCGGCTGGAGGACCGAGGTCAGGTTCCATAGCTCCAACATCCCATTATCGCCTGCCAGGGCTAAAGTCTTCTGGCTTATGGCCGAGGACCAAAGGGGAGAGGTATGATCCCATACTACCGTAGGGGTAGAGTGGGCCACATCTCCATTTTGGAGATCCCATCGGACGAGCCTATTTTCAGCGCTGCTTGAGAGCAGGAAATGACCGTCCGGGCTGAAAGTCACCCACCAGATATGATGGGCCGGACTCTGGAGGGTTTTCGATGCAGCGGCAGGTTCACGGCCCAATTGGGAAATACTCCAAAGCCGCACGGTTCCATCAAAACTTCCGGAAGCTAAAAAAGTTCCGGCGGGATTAAAAGCAACCGATTTTACAGCGTCTTGATGATCTCGAATCACCTGGATCTTTTCCCCTTTTTTAACATCCCATAAAATCACGCTGGCATCATCGCTTCCAGAGACTAATAAAGATCCCTCCGGGTTAAAAGCCAGGGACTGAATGGCTTCTTGATGGCCCGACAGAATTTTGTGGGAAAATTGCCGGTCATCGGCCACGGCAGGTTTCGAATCGGTCAGGGCTTTCAGATCCCATAAAATCACCTGATGATCTGAACCGCCGGAAGCCAGCAAAGTACGGGCCGGGTTAAAAGCCACCGACAGTACATGACCTCGATGGCCCCGGAGCGTTCTAAGGGGTGAAGCCTGTCTAACCCCGGCTTTTAAATCCCAAAGAATAACCGTCTCATCATAGCTCCCGGAAGCCAGTAAAGTTCCATCCTTACTAAAGGCAAGAGCGGTAACCCAATTCTGATGCCCATGAAGGGTTGCTAATTTCTCTCCGGTTTCAGTTTTCCAAAGAATAATGGTTTTATCATATCCTCCAGAAGCTAAAATAGATCCGTCGGGGCTGAAAGCGAGGGATCCAATAGGTCCGGTATGCCCCTGTAGGGGCATGCCTAATCGCATCTTAACTTCTGCCAAAGTAATCGGATCCCGTAATTCTATTCCTATGGATGTCGCTACGGCAACATACTTACCGTCTGGCGCATATTGGATAGTACTGATCCATCCCTTACCTAACCGTTGCAATAACTCGTTGTCTGTTCTCTGCTGGCTGTTGTCCATAGTTTGCCGTTTATAATCTGCAGAGACATTTCCCGCCGGAGCCTGGGTGTTAAAATAGGAGAAGATCTTAAACCCTTCCCTACCCGGAATTCCCATTAAAAGGAGAATCCAAACACCCATCACGATCTTTACCAATTTGAAAGAAACCTGCATCTGGTTTTTGTTCTCAATTATCCTTGTCCTCTGTTCTTCCTGTGGGAGGTATAACAATGGACAATAGATTAAAGAGAATATCGAGCTTCCCAGGCTCGAACTTCTGGGAATCCTATGAGTTCATCTAATTCCTTAAAGCGAATCATTTCTTCAACCAGCTCTTTCGTGGTTCCTTTTTCTTTTAGAACGGCGAGAGCTCTTTTCATGGCTGTGATGGAGGCCAGGAGGAGTGTAACGGGATAGGCAACCAACTTAAATCCGAAGGATTGTAATTCCTGGTTGGAGACCAAAGGGGTTTTTCCTCCTTCAACCATATTGGCCATGGTGGGAACTTTAAAAGATCCTCCGGCCCGTTTCAATTCCTCTAACGTGGTAGGAGATTCGACAAAAATAATATCGGCTCCCGCCTTCTCATAGAGTTGTCCACGGTAAATAGCATCCTCAATTCCTGTTACGGTAACGGCATCTGTTCGGGCAATAATCAGAAAGTCGTCGCTTTGCCTTGAGTTTACAGCTGCTTCTACCTTTAAGGCCATTTCCTTTGCATCGATGAGGCGTTTGCCAGAGGTATGTCCGCATTTTTTAGGTATTTCTTGATCTTCGATTTGAATGGCTTGCGCCCCCGCCCATTCATATTCCTGAACCGTCCGGCGTACATTGATGGCATTCCCAAATCCGGTATCTCCATCGGCCACCACGGGAATATTTACCGACCGGGCCAAATTGTGGACCCGTTCCACCATTTCTGCAAAAGAGATCAAGCCTGCATCGGGAAGGCCCAGGTGCGATGCCGTATGGCCATACCCTGAGAGGTAAACGGCTTCAAAACCTGCCTGTTCGATGACCTTGCCGGAAACCATATCAAAGGAAGCCGGAACCACTAAAATTTGCTCCCGGCTTAAAAGTTCTCTTAAAGTGGCTTTTCTCATAGCCTTTCCCCTTTTCTTTTTCCTAAAACCCAACAGGGACTCCTTCTATAAGACTTTCTCAAGTTGAGAAGGATACTTTAAACAGGTCCTTGCCACCGGCAATAGGAATGAAACCATCTCCCTCCCTGTGGGCTTCGGTTCCCATTGCGGGGAGCGAGGACAGATTCTTTATCACTTAAAAAAGTATAAAAATCAGATTCAGCAAGGAAGTATATTTATTTTTATCGATTTGTAAAGCATCTTTTATAAGAAATTTATGAAGTTTGAGAATTTTTATTGCTTTTTTTCCTGGAATCTACTTTAATAAAAGAATAACCGTTTATCCTTTAACCACTCATCCGGAAAGGATATGCCTATGGCACTAGATTTATCTACAGTCCTTGGTTTAGATATCGGTTCTCGTTATACCAAGCTGGTGGAACTCCGAAAATCCGGTAAGAAAATCGAGCTCGGTCGCAAACTCAAGGTTGAGACTCCCCAACAATTTGAAGAGATCCCGGCTTTTATTCAAGGGATTCTTCGGGGTCACCTTACCGGACTACCCCAACCCGAGAACCCCTTCTCGGCATCTACCGTAGTATTAGGTATGCCGAAAAGTCAAATTACCTTAAAATATATTCAACTGGCTACCTCAGATCCTGAGCAAATTCACAAAGCTTTAGAATCTGAGGTGCGAAAACTCCTTCCCTTTCCTCCTAAAGACATTACCTTCTCTTACCATCTTCAAAAGAAGCTTCTAAATAAAAAAGCACAAATACTTCTGGTTGCCTTAAGAAAGGATCTTTTGGAGCAATATACTTCTATCCTGAAGGCAGGAGACTTTAGTACCAGGATATTAGAAATCATTCCCATTGCCCAGATAAATTGTTACCTGTATAACTACAATCCGAGTTCCAGGGAGACTATCGCCCTTATGGATATAGGTGCGACGACTACCACCATAACTCTTTTGAAGGAAGAACTCCTTCGCTTTAGCCGGGATATCCCCATCGGGGGAGATACGGTCGTGACTGCCATTAAAGACAAGCTGGATCTTGACTGGGAAAGAGCCGCAGCCATGGAAATAAACCCAGGAATTGCCCTCACTCCAGGGGAAACTGATGAGACGGCCAGGGAGATCTATTACGCATTAGAACCTATTCTAGATCAATTGATTATCGAAACCGAGCGATCTTTCAAGATTTCTTACTATGTCGATCATCCCGACCTGGTCACTCCTCAAGCTCTTGTGTTGATGGGGGGTGGGAGTCGGTTAAAGAATCTGGATAAGTATCTTGAAAGACGTCTAAACGTACCTGTAATCAAAGTGAATCCATTTAACAAAATCGAAACCCGGGGAGAAGTAGAGGAAGATAACTCGCTATGGAGTATTGCGGTCGGATTAGGATTAAGGGGATTGATGGAGTTTCCAATCAGCTTTAATCTTTTCCCGGAGACTTAATCCTTTACAAGGTAAGGACCAAGAGGCAGGGACTCATCCCTTTATGTGTTATCCTGTTCCGGATCCACTGCCTCTGGCCTGCTGCTTTTTACCTATGGCTTCCGGCTTCTGATATACGGCCCGAATCAACCTTGGAACTTCAGGCCATCCTCGAGGAATTCCGCATCAGAGCCCGTTCTGAGATCTAGGATACCCCTCCTTTTATCTGTTCCTCCCTATGACTGAAACCCCCAACTTGCGTCGGGGGCTACCCACGGTTCGCCCCTAACGAGGCTTTTTATCCTTATCCTGGCGCTTATGCTCCCACCCCTTCCCTCCCCGCTCACAGGGAGGGAAGGGGTGGGAGGGGGTGAGGAAGCATGATTTTATGGCTGTAGTTGAACCTGGCCTCGGATTTCACCGTTCGGGTTCACGGTGGTATGAATATTAACATAAGCGGTTCCGTTACGCATTTCCGTTATCAATTGATCGAAGGTGATTCCCTGAACGTCTGCCGAGGTGAAGGTTCCCTGAACCAGGACTCCCGTGAGAGGAGCTGTCAGGCCCGTGACCGGTGCCGGTAATAAGGTCACCCGAATAGGCCCGTTAACTCCGGTTGCACCGGAGTGGATATGCGCGGCAGTTATATCATTGCCGGGACCGCCCAGGTTGGTTACATCAATTCGATAGCTAACCGTGGTCCCCTGCAAAGTAAAGGTAGCGGCTGCCGTGGCATTGGTGGTCACGGGAGGTACCTCGTTTCCACCGCTCAGGGTTGCCCTGAAGTTTGTTACCGGAGCAGGGGTAGGAGCCGGAGGTACAGGACTCTGTTGCTGGAAAGGCGCAGTCTTTTCGTCAATGGTCCTAAGGAAGGCAATAAGTGGAATTCGATCCCTGGGATCCGGTACCACGTGCACATCTCCTGGATGTCGGGGAGTTCCAACGATAACCTGTTCCAAGGTACGGGCTGATCCGTTATGGAAATAAGGCGCCGTAGCAAAAACCCCCAATAGTGAAGGCGGATTAAAACCATCCAGTCCCCGTGCCTGTTGATTGAAGCCGACGGTATTGGCTCGGATCTCATTCCCTCTACCATCCCCAAAGAGGTCAATATCAAACGTTCCTACTCTGCTCAGGAACCGGATAAGTTGGGTATCGAGGATAGGTTCTCCGGACGGAGGGGGTGTAAAATCACGGATACTACTGGTCCAGTCACCGCCACTGTGACAGACTACACAGCCTGCATCTTGAAAAACCTGTCGGCCTTTGGTCACAGCCTTTTGGGCGCTCTTGGGTACCGGCGGAGCTATGCGAGATCGGACTCCCAGTTGTATGAAGGTAGCAATGGCATCCAGATCCAAGCTTCTTCCAGAATTAGCTGTAGGTGTTAAGTTAAGTACCGGTTGCCCATCCGTGATCAGGCCCTGTCCTCCCGATACGCCTCGAATATTCAACTCAAAATCCTGCACCTCATCTCGGGTGGCCGAGAAGTTCAGTACACGCTGTTTGGTGTAATCATGGGGATCAAAGGTAGCATCCATGGAAATGGCCTGGCGAGGTCCATCTGCAAACATCCAGGTTACATTGTCGGTACGGCCATCTTCATGGCATGAAAAACAAGATCCCCATCCTTCACTGGACATTCGGCCGGCCGGTGGATCCGATTGGGGAGCGGTTCCTGCCGGTCCAACAGAGGTATTAAATAACTCCTTTCCGCGATGAACAAACTCTTCGAATGAGCCCGGGGTTGGGAGGAGATCGGGCTGATCAATGGTCGTAATCACACCAGGTGTTGCACCGGAAATATCAACCACCGTCAGGTTCCTGGAGATATAGTTCATGACATAGGCCTTTGTATCATCGGGATGGATAACAATTCCCCGGGGATCCTTTCCCACATTAACCCTGACCGGGTTTGGGGCATTAATCGTGGGAGTTCCGCTTGGGTCCAGATTAACCCGTATAATCTGATTAATAGCCTTCGCCGTAACATAACCTTCGCTTGGGTTTGAGCGTTTAAAGGCGATGGCAAAGGGATTTGTAGGAAACAATCGGGTGGTTTCACTCTCATTCTGGATCCCACTGTTCATGTTAATCGTCTGACTCGAATCCTGGTCTAAAACCGTATCGAATACCGAAAGAAAACTCTGAACGTTGACATTAAACCGCACCGGACCATCGGGAGAAGCTCCGGTATTGGGCAGATAAGCCCTGTTGAAGAAAGGATTGATGGTAATGCTTTGCATCAAATTGGGAAATGCCCCCGTAGGTAACCCTCCTCCAGCCGGAGGTATACAACCCGTCACACTACAAGGAATTCGATTGATGGTCGATCCATCTGCCCTAAACCCGGTATCCAGTAAAGGAGCCAGGGCAATGGTTTTTTCAACCCTCTGAAAAAGGGTCGAAATGAGGGTAACCCGCCCTTCTTTACTGTCATCCCGTCCTTCATCATAGGGGGTTCTACCGGGTCGGAGTTGAGCAAAGAAATGCGTGACATAGACTTTGAAACTATCGGCGGTAATGGCAATTCCCCTTGGGTCGTTCTCTACAGGAATTGTGGTAACTACAGGATTACTGGCAGCGTTACAGACAGGACTAAAATCTGCACTGGTATCAATAACGGTCACATCATTGGATGAAGCATTGGCCACATAAAGAAAAGCTCCATTGGGGGTAACGGCCACTCCATAAGGTTCGGTACCTACTTTCACCGTCTTGCAAAACTGGACAGCCCCTGTGTTTTGATTTATCCGAAAAACCGAGACGGTTCCATCGACCATATTGGTAATATAAGCTCTGATACCGCCAGGATGAATGGCAACGCTTTGGGGCTCTGTGCCAACCGGGATTGGATTCCCAACCCTTGTGTTAGTGAGGGTATTGAAAATGGAAAAACTGTTGTTATCCGGATTTACCATAAATACAAAATTACCGTTCGGGGTAATATCTATGGGGCCGGAGTGGGTTGGAAAGGGTTGAGCCCATGCCGGGGGATGATAACCAAAGAAAATAAGTAAGCTCAAGTTAAACGGAAGTATGAAAATTACTGCATTTAACCATTTCCTCTTTTGGGTTAAATTTAAAAAAGTCTTCATGATATTTCTCCTTTCATTCCCTTTGGGATTTTTTAAGCTAATTTAGTGAAGAATTAAACATAAACCCACCATATTTATGGATATTGAACGTCGTTTTGTTAAATATTACAATTTGAGAAAAAGTCAAAGTGAAAATTAACAATTATAAAATTTTTTTTGAAAATTGAATCCCCATGAATTAAAGCTTGACAGGAAAGTGACCCCAAGCTATTCTTTTCAGATATGAACGATAAAGGAAAGTCTGGACTTCTTTAAAACCCAGGGGGTTTGAAAAAAGGGGATTATGATACCGGGTGTACCCGATGAAGCCTGTATTCGATGTGGGATCTGTTGCATTGCTCTGCGAGTTAAACTACCGGATGGAACCTACAAACCGGAAGGGATACCCTGTCCTTACTTGATTCCGAGAACCGAGGAAAAGCCCGCGAGCTGTAAAATCTACGATCAACGGCCCAAAGCTTGTGAGTTTTTCTTTTGTATGGATTTATTACCCCTTTGATTCCCATACGGGAAGGTAGGATGTGAAACAGTTATGTATATCCTAGGTATATCCTGTTTTTATCACGATAGTGCGGCCTGTTTAATACGAGATGGAGAAATTATAGCCGCGGCTCAAGAAGAGCGCTTTACCCGCAAGAAACATGATCATAGATTTCCCCGGCATGCTATTGATTATTGTCTGGAAGAGGCCGGAATTACGGTAAAAGATCTGGATTTTATCGGTTTCTACGATAAGCCTTTACTCAAGTTTGAGCGTATTTTGGAAACTTATCTGGCTTATGCCCCTTTTGGAATCCGGTCTTTTATGAAGGCTGCTCCTCTCTGGATCAAACAAAAGCTTTGGATTCCCGATCTTATCAAGAAAGAACTGGGATATGAGGGGAAAATCATCTTTCCCGAGCATCATGAATCCCATGCTGCCAGCACCTTTTATCCTTCTCCCTTTAGAGAGGCAGCTATTTTGACCATGGACGGGGTCGGGGAATGGACCACAACCAGTTTCGGAGTCGGTTGTGGGAATGATTTTGAATTGGAGTATGAAATTCGATTTCCTCACTCGTTAGGACTTTTATACTCGGCTTTTACCTATTATACAGGTTTTAAGGTCAACTCCGGCGAATATAAAGTGATGGGACTGGCTCCTTATGGAGAGCCCAAATATGTAGATTTAATTTTAACCAAGTTGATGGATTTGAAAGAAGATGGATCTTTCAAGCTGAATATGGAGTATTTTGATTACTGTGCCGGATTGACCATGACCAATGAAAAGTTTCACAAGCTTTTTGGAGGACCTCCGCGGGGACCGGAGACAAAGTTGACCCAAAAGGAAATGGATCTGGCCCGGTCCATCCAGGTGGTCACCGAAGAAACTATGCTCCGGATGGCCCGACATGTTCACAAAGTTACCCGGCAGAAAAATCTCTGTCTGGCCGGAGGAGTCGCCTTAAACTGTGTTGGTAACGGGCTTATCTTGCGGGAAGGTCCCTTTGAGAATATCTGGATACAACCTGCCGCCGGGGATGCCGGAGGGGCTCTGGGTGCGGCCCTGTTTGTCTGGTATAAATATCTGGGAAATGAACGAAAACCCGATGGGAAAAAAGACTTCCAGAAAGGCTCTTATCTGGGGCCGGCTTACTCCGATGAAGCCATTGAGAAGTTTCTGAAGAGCCGTCAGATACCCTACAAACGCCTGAGTCGAGAGGAATTGATCGATGTGGTTTCGGATCTTATCGCCAAAGAAAAGGTCGTGGGATGGTTCCAAGGACGTATGGAATTTGGACCCCGGGCCCTAGGCTCCCGAAGTATCTTAGGTGATGCCCGATCACCTAAAATGCAGGCGGAGATGAATATCAAGATTAAATTCCGGGAAGGGTTTAGACCCTTTGCCCCCAGTGTCTTATTGGATAAAGTCTCGGATTATTTTGAGCTGGACCGGGAAAGCCCTTATATGCTGTTGGTAGCACCGGTCAAGGAAACCCATCGGAGGAAAATGACCGAAGAAGAACAAAAACTTTGGGGAATCGATAAGTTAAATGTGGTTCGTTCTTCGGTGCCAGCCATTACCCATGTAGATTACTCGGCAAGGATCCAAACGGTTAATCGAGAAGACCATCCCCTCTACTATGATTTAATTCATAAATTTTATGAAAAGACCGGTTGTCCTGTTATCATCAACACCTCTTTCAATGTTCGAGGGGAACCCATTGTATGCCGACCGGAAGAAGCCTATACTTGCTTTATGCGGACTAATATCGATTACCTTGCCATGGGTAGTTTCTTGCTGGACAAACGTGAGCAGAAACCCCTGGAAAAAGATATCGATTGGAAAAAGGAGTTCGAACTGGATTGAGAGTCTTATTAGAAGAAATAAAAAAAATAAGATCAGATCATAAAGATCTCCGTAAATTCGGAATAACCCTTGCCATCGTCCTGGGACTTCTGGGGAGTTTGGCCCTTTACAAGGGAAGCGGTAAATACCTGGGGTTTTGGGGAATGGGAGGCCTGTTTCTGATTCTGGGTCTTCTTCTTCCAGAACTTCTTAAACCCATCCACAAAGTCTGGATGGCCCTGGCTTTGATTTTGGGCTGGATTAACACCCATCTCATCCTGGGTCTCATCTTTTTCCTGATCTTTACCCCTATTGGACTGATGTTGAGACTCATGGGAAAAGATCTGCTGGATCAAAAATTTCCCCAACCCGGAACCGGGTCGGATTCTGGTTTGACTTATTGGAAAAAAAGAGAAAAAAATTCCAAGGATAAGGTAAAGTATGAACGAATGTTTTAATCCACTCTCTGCTGTCTGTTGCTCCCTCCTCCATACGGGCAATTTCCAACAGACAATGGACAATGGATAATCCACAGATGAGTAAATTATCTCTCCTCTCTGAGTTCTGGCTCTTCCTGAGAGAGCGAAAAAAATGGTGGTTAGGCCCTATTGTATTTATGCTCCTTGGATTGGGTTTACTGATTATCCTTACAGAAGGTTCGGCGGTAGCTCCTTTTATTTATGCTCTTTTCTAATTGTTCGTAGTTCTTGTCCGTTGTCCGTTACGAAGAGGTAGATCTCCCTTACCGGATAACTCTACCCATGGACAACGGACAACGGACAACGGACAACGGACAATGACGGACAAAAATAAACGGCTTTCCAGCATTTCGGTTTTCTTCCCCTGCTATAACGATGCAGGAACTATCGCAAGTCTTGTTGTTTCTGCTTTTAAAACCCTTCGTTCCCTGACCGATGACTATGAAGTGATTGTCGTTGATGATGCCAGTAAGGATTTTAGTCGGGAAATTTTGGAAGAACTGAAAACCCACTATAAAAACCTTAAAGTCATTTACCATACCCAAAACAAAGGATATGGAGGTGCCCTTCGATCTGGTTTCGCCCATGCTACCAAGGATTTTATTTTCTATACCGATGGAGACGGTCAGTACGATCCTCGAGAATTGGCCCTCTTGGCCCCTGAGATGGTCGATGGGGTCGATATCGTGAACGGATATAAAATCCAACGGCACGATCCTTTTTATCGAATTATCCTGGGTAAAATTTATTATATCGTAGTAAAAAACCTTTTCCGATTAAAGGTCAGAGATGTAGATTGCGACTTTCGTCTTATCCGACGGGAGGTATTCGATAAAATCGAACTGGAATCCGATGATGGGGCTATCTGCGTGGAAATGGTGAAAAAGCTTCAAAATGCCGGATTTGTTTTCAAAGAGGTCCCAGTCAATCATTATCACCGGGTTTGTGGAAGATCTCAGGTCTTTGTTATAAACCGGGTCATTAAAGGAGGTGTCACCGTCCTTAAACTCTGGTGGAAAATCTGTCTAAAACCTTTTCTTGCCAGAAAGAATCTGATCCGTTAAGGCGAATCCAAGAAATTATCCTTTTGTTTACCCTATGAAACCTATTGGATTAATTCTGATTCCCGTGGTATTTGCGTCTATTAGTGAGTTGTCCATGAAGAAAGCCATATCCTCCTTCGGTGAAATATCTTTCAAAGCCTTACTTACCTGGACTTTTCATATCACCCTTTTTACCAATCCCTATGTCCTCTTTGCTTTGGGATTATATGCAATAAGTGTCCTGCTCTGGTTGGTTGTGTTATCCAGAGTTCCTTTGAGCTACGCCTACCCTATGGTTAGTTTAAGCTACGTCCTGGTGGTACTGGCCTCAAAATGGGTCTTAGGAGAATCAATATCCTGGATCCGATGGGTAGGGGTTTTACTGATCTGCCTGGGAGTTGCCTTGATCGCCAGATCCTAAGGACCCGGGAATCAGAAGTCGGGGTAAGGTCGTGAATCTGCGCGAATACGAAATCATGTACCAGCTGGAGGATACTTACTGGTGGTACCGGGGAATGAGGAAAATAGCGTATACCCTTATCCCCGAGCTCTTTCACTGCAAAACCTCTGCAAAGATTCTCGATGCCGGATGCGGAACGGGTGCTCGATTGCAACACCTTTTGGAGATCGGGAGCCAGACCTGGGAGACAGGCTTAAAACCCCAAACTGTTGGGATCGATTTATTTTCCGAGGCCCTTAAATTCTGTAAAATTCGTAAACTGGAGAATCTCGTTCAGGCCTCGGTAGAGGACCTTCCTTTCCGGGATGAAACCTTTGATTTTATAACGTCCTATGATGTCCTGGTTTGTGTTCCCGACGATGAGAAAGCCCTTCGGGAATATTACCGGGTTTGCCGACCCGGTGGAAAAGTTTTTTTAACGGTAGCCGCCTTCAACTGGCTCCGGGGCGAGCATGATCGGGCCGGACAGGTCTTAAGACGATACACCGAATCGGATTTGTGCCAAAAATTAGAAAAAGCCGGTTTTATCGTTGAAAACGCTACCTATGCCAATACCTTCCTTGTTCTACCCATTTTCCTGTTCCGTAAAGCTGTTAACCTCTTACGTCCGGCAAAGACAGATCAAGAAGCTATTTCGGATTTTCATTTCACACCGGCCTACCTCAATGCTTTTTTGACCTCTCTCCTTTACCTGGAAGCCTTTTTACTCAAATGGATCCGCTTTCCGGTAGGAGTAACGCTTATGGTCAAAGGAAGGAAAATGGTTCAGGCCTCAGGGAAGTAGCCTATTTAAAGAAAGCCAACTCTATCCATTGCCTTTCTTCAGTCTTCTAAGAGTAATCTGTTTCTATCTTCAAGTCGATGAGGGATAGGTATCTGTATCCATTTAGTAGGTGGAAGACCCCCCAGGCCCCCATACACACCGGGTTAGGATGAAAAGCCTCGTCAGGGGTGAACCGTGGGTAGCCCCCGACATAAGTCGGGGGATTCAGTCATTCAGAATTTTCTTCAAGCTCCGAAGGAAGCTCTCCTTTCCTCTATATCCCCCCTTCTCCCCATGTACGGGCGGGGGGAATTGAGGAGCGGCCTGTTAAACAGATCACCCCATGGGGGTTTAGTAGGTCAAACGTCCCCGTTTGATGGATAAGTTTCTCCTGGCCTATGCCAAGGGCTATCCCCAGGTGACCCCCTGGAGCTAACCTTCTAAGTTGTTACAGTTACGAGGGATAGTTTTTGCTTGACCTGAACCGGTTCACAGGGTAGATTATTTTCAGTTGGGTGCGGGGAAAAAAGAATTCTTGCTCCGTTGCCTTCCCCAGGAGGAGGAGGGTCTTGCCAGGATATAAAATGGATGCAGAATCAAAAATCTCATAAATCTTTTCGGACTTATCGGCCAGAGGGTTCAGGATAAAATTAAGGAGTCTGGGCGCAGGAAAGGGTTCTGGAAATTTCAACCCTCTTGATGCTCGAAAAACTGGATGGGGGCAAATCAGACACCTTCCCATATTGCAGTCATTATCAATCACTCTTCCGGTTCTAAGGATAAACGGAAAGAGATAGAACAGGTAACCGAGCTATTTAAATCAAAAAATATCAAAGCCTCTATCTCCCTGGCCCAAAGCGGGGAAGAGCTGGTGGAAATCACCCACCGGATAATTCGTGAGGGTTATGATATGGTTGTAGCCGGAGGGGGTGATGGAACGGTCAATACAGTCGCCTCCATGCTGGTCGGCACCGATAAGATCCTGGGAATCCTTCCGCTGGGGACACTTAATCACTTTGCCAAAGATTTAAAAATACCGCTGGATCTTGAACAGGCTGTGGATAACCTCATCTCAGGTTCTAGGGTCAGCATTGATGTGGGGGAGGTCAACGGGTATATCTTCGTTAATAATTCCAGTATAGGGATTTATCCGCATATGGTACGTCACCGGGAGTGGTATCGGCGACGGGGATGGAGCAAAGGGGTCGCCTTCTTTTGGGCATTACTCAAGGTGTTTCATCGCTATCCTTTTTTCAATGTCCGCCTGATCGCAGACGATCAAGAATTCAAGCGAGCAACCCCCTTTGTTTTCGTAGGTAATAACGAATATGAAATAGAAAGCCTTAACATTGGATCCCGTAGATGTCTCAATGCGGGATATTTGTGTTTATATGTAACTCACCAAACCGGGCGATTGGGCCTTCTGCGCCTGGCTTTAAGGCTGCTTTTGGGACGGTTACGCCAGGAAAAAGATTTAGATAAGCTCCTGGTTAAAGAAGTCTGGGTCGGTACCCAACGAAGGAAGCGGAGACGGAAGTATGTGTACGTTTCTGTGGATGGGGAAATTATTTTGATGGAAATGCCACTTCATTACCAGATTCGGCCCCGTGCGCTACAAGTTATGGTACCGAAAGGTAAAGGAGAACTAGAAAACTAAAGCAATTAAAACAAGGATGCTTACACTGGTTCATCTTTCAGACCTCCATTTCGGTCGTGTAGATACGGCTATTGTGCAATCTCTCAGGACAACCGTTGAAGAGATCCGACCGGAGGTGGTCGTTGTATCCGGGGATCTCACCCAGCGCGCTCGAACCCAAGAGTTCAAAGAGGCCCGGGCTTTTTTAGACCTCCTTCCCCCTACCCAGATTATTGTTCCCGGGAATCACGATATACCTTTAGGTAACCTCTTTGCCCGCTTTTTTCAACCGCTTTCCAAATATAATCGCTATATTAGCAACGATCTGGAACCCTTTTATGTAAACCAGGAGGTAGCCATCCTGGGCATCAACACGGCCTGCTCCTTAACGATCCAAAGAGGACGTATCAACAAAGAACAGATCCTGCGGATCCTGGAACGCCTGGCTCCTCTAGGCACTCAGATCGTCAAAATCCTCGTCAGTCATCATCCTTTTGAGATACCAGAAGGTTATCACAAATATAGATCGGTCGGCCGTTCACGTTGGGCTATGGAAATCCTGGCAAAATGCGGAGTGGATATTTTTCTTGCCGGTCACCTCCATGTAAGCCATGTAGGCGATATCATTGTAGGTTACAAAACAAACAGGTATTCTGCTCTGATTATCCAGGCAGGAACGGCCACTTCTACACGCAGCCGGGGGGAACCTCCCTCTTTCAACAGGGTTCGTATAGCTCATCCGCAAATTATGGTTGAACGCTTCTGCTGGCATCCTGAAAAGGAGGCCTTCGGGGCCGTTTCAATCCAACATTTCCGGCGCACTTCGGAAGGTTGGTTACCTAGCCGGAATTAAACAGAGAAAGGATTACCGAAGTTTAAAAGAACTACCTGCACTTACCGTGTAAAGCATTAACAGGAACCCGCCCGCTCAGAATTTCTATCCGACAACCTGCCTTCGAGCCGCTTTAGTCGTACCCAGGTAAGCTCTTTTTACCTGTTCGTTATTGAGTAGATTTGTGGCCAGATCATGGAGGACAATTTTTCCCGTTTCCATCACATAACCCCGATGGGCTACCTTAAGAGCCATAAAAGCATTCTGTTCTACGAGGAGAATGGTGGTGCCCCGTGTATTGATATCCCGAATGATATGAAAAACTTCCTGTACAAGTACAGGAGCCAGACCCAAGGAAGGCTCATCCAACAAGAGAAGTTTAGGATGGGCCATTAAGCCTCGGGCAATGGCCAGCATTTGTTGTTGACCTCCACTGAGGGTCCAACCCAATTTATCTGCAAAGGGTTTAAGTGCGGGGAAAAGTTCCAGCATTCGCTCTGCTTCTTCGGCTATTTGAGCTTTACTCAAACCAACCCGTCCGGAAGCTCCCAACATGAGATTGTCTCGCACGGTCAAACCGGGGAAGATTTTTCTTCCTTCCGGGACATGGGCGATTCCCTTCTGTACAATGACTTCGGGCTTCAAAGGATCGATACGTTCACCCATAAATTCAATTGTTCCCCTGACCGGACGGAGAAGACGGGAGATGGTTTTAAGGGTTGTGCTTTTCCCGGCCCCATTGCTTCCAAGTAAGGTTACAACTTCTCCTTCGTTGACCTCCAGGGAGATCCCTTTTAAGGCCTGAATGCTACCGTAATAGGTTTCAATATCTTTAACTTTAAGCATACTCAACCTTTCTTCTTCAAGTTTCCTTTCTTCTAAACTTTCTCTAAAGAATTCACAGAAATTGCAGGCATCCGGAGATTAAGAAAAGGGATTGACCAACCCACCCCTCTCGCCCGAGGCTTTGGGAGAGTTGGCCCGGAAATCCACTGACTCCCCTCTCCCACAGCGTGGGAGAGGAGCCGGGGGGGAGGGAAATCCCACAGAATTACTTTAACAAAGTACTAAGTCTGCAAAACTTCTTCCTTACCCAGGTAGGCTTCTATGACCTCCGGGTTATTCTGGATTTCCTCCGGAGTGCCTTCGGCTATTTTTGCCCCAAAATTAAGTACGGTAATATAGTCTGATATCCCCATAACCAGGTTCATATCATGCTCGACCAACAGCAGGGTTATTCCCTGGTTTCGTATTTTAATCAACAAATCATCCAGGACTTCTGTTTCATGGGGGTTTAATCCGGCAGCGGGTTCATCCAGGAGAAGAAGTTCGGGTTCAGTGGCCAGTGCCCTTGCCAATTCCAGCAATCGTTGTTGTCCATAGGGAAGGCTCTTTGCAGGTCGGTTGCGTTTATCCTGGAGTCCCACAAATTCAAGGGCTTGCATGGCTTTTTCTTCAATGTGGCGTTCTTCTTTTCTTGCTCCCGGTAAGCCGAATATAATACTCACCAAATCCGATTTTGTACGACAGTGTTGACCTACTTTAACATTCTGAAGTACCGTCAGTTCTGGAAAAAGGCGGATATTTTGGAAGGTACGGGCCATGCCATACTCTACCAAAACATGGGGTTTTTTCCCGGTTACATCTGTGCTTTTGAATAGAATTTTACCTTCTGTAGGTTGATAAATACCACTGAGTATATTGAGAATGGTGGTTTTACCCGATCCGTTGGGTCCGATCAGAGCTCGGATCTCTCCTTTTTGGATGGTCAGATCTACCTTATCTACGGCCTTAAGTCCGCCGAAGTGTTTACTTAATTGGATGGTCTTTAGAATTTCCATTCTGTTTGTTGTTCAGAGTCCATTGTCCGTTGAGGGTCTCCCGGAGTGATTCCTGACAACGGACAATAAACAGGCTTATTTTTTTGCCCCTACGGAGAGTTCTGCTTTTCTGGGCTCACCTGGCCTTTCCAGCGGTGGAAGGACTTCGCCTGGTCTACCGATTATTCGTTCCTGGATCATTTCCAAAAGCCCCCAGATACCTGTAGGCAGGAAAATCATCATCAGGAGGACACCGGCTCCGTAGACGGCCATATAATAGCTTTTAAGAAATCGTAACCATTCGGGTAGAAAGGTTATTAAGATAGCCCCAATGAGGGTGCCGTAGACTGAGCCAGAACCACCCAGTACCAGCATGACCAGAAATATTACCGACTGATCAAAAGAGAAGGTATCCGGGCTGATATAGCCTGCAGAGTGGGCGTAGAGAGAACCTGCAATTCCTGCATATAAGGCACTAAACATAAAGGCAATGAGTTTATAACGGTTGATATTAACCCCGGTTGCACTGGCAGCCATTTCATTTTCACGAATAGCCTGGAAAGCACGTCCTGCCCGGGAGTGTTGGATTTTCAAAGCCACGATACTCAAGAGGATCAGGAAACCCAGGGCAAAATAATAGAACTTCCGATTATCATCAATATCAAATCCCAACAAGGTTGGTGCCGGAATACCGGCAATGCCATCGGCACCTCCTGTTAAATCTGTTTCATTTTGAAGTACCAGCCGCACAATAATCCCAAATCCGATGGTGGTCATGGCCAGATAATGTCCCGATAACTTAAAGGAAGGAAAGCCGAGTAGGATACCAAATAAGGCCGATACGGCGGCGGCGGCAGGTAATCCAATCCAGAAAGATAATTCATGGCGTACCGTTAATAACGCTGAGGTATAAGCGCCGATCCCCCAAAAGGCAGCCTGGGCCAGAGATAATTGTCCGGTTAATCCCAGGGTGAAATTAAGACCGAGGGCCACGATGGCATAAATTGCTGCCAATACCATCAGATGATGCCAATAATCGGTCGTCCAGATGAGAGGAGCTGCGATGGCGAAAGCCAGAATTAAAGATATGAGAATAAATTTCATGACAAGGCTGTGGAGGGTAGGTTGTGGGTTGTAGTCGGTTATTTTCTGTTACCACTACTACCCATGATCTACGGTCCACCAATTAGGCCTTTTCAGCAATACGTTCTCCGAAAATCCCCTGGGGTCTAAAGAGCAGAACTGCGATCAATACGAAAAAGGCAACCCCATCGGTATAAGCAGAATAGTATTTACCGGCTATGGCTTCGATGACTCCGACAAAAAGACCACCTAAAATAGCTCCGGGGATGCTTCCGAAACCACCGATAATACTTGAAGAGAAGGCCTTTAAAGCTATAGGCCCTCCCATATCTTTGGTTACATTGAGAATTGGAGCCACCAGAAGGGCCGCTACCCCACCCAACAGGGCACTATAGATAAAGGTAAGGGCGATCATTTTATTGGTAGGAATTCCCATTAATCGGGCCGTCTGTTTATCCTGTGCCGTGGCCTGCATCTTTTTCCCAATTAAGGTTTTCTCAAAGAGCAGATATTGCAGGATCAGGAGGATAACTGTTACTCCCAAAATGAGGAGATGTTGTAAACCTATCCGCAAGCCCCCGAGGTTAAGGGTACCTGTTTCGAATAATCCAGGGAACCGAAGGGGAATAGCCCCCCAGATATTTTGGGCTAGATTTTTTAGCAAAATGGAGGCTCCGATGGTACTGATGACGACTGGCAAAAAAGGACGATTCCGGAGGGGGTAATAGGCAATTAATTCAAAAACGAGCCCAAAGACGGCCATGGCTGCAAGTACAAGGGAATAAGCGATAGGAACCGGAAGATGCCAGGTAACCAGGGCGGTGATCCCAAAAAAAGCAGGTATCATGATAAACTCCCCCTGGGCAAAGTTTACAATACCTACCGCGTTGTAAATAAGGACGAATCCCAGTGCAACCAGAGCATAAATTGCCCCCATGGCAAGACCACTGATAACCAGTTGCAGGAAAGTTATGAAATCCACAGATTTTTGTCCGTTATCCGTTGTCTATTGTTCGAAGCCGTTACAACAGACAACGGATAAGGGGCCATCCACAATCCTCTATTTATTCACTTATTTATTCACTTTCTTTTACGATTCTTAAAAGAGAGGGTTGACCGTTCTTAATCTGAATCATACTTACTTCATGGAGTCCATCCCCAAACTCATCGAAGTTAAATTCACCCAGGACTCCTTTAAAACCTTTGGTGGCTAGAATGGCTTCTCGAATCTTTTCTGGATCTGTCCCAGCTTTTTTCATGGCTTCGGCGAGGATATATAAAGCATCATAGTTCCAGGCAGCTAACGTATCCGGTTCAGAACCGTACTTTTTCACATACGCTTCACGATATCTTTTTGCGACCTCACTTTGCCCGGGTACGTAGTCCACCACAGCATAAATACCCTCGGCGGCTTCTTTAGCCAAATCCAGGGTAATTTTTTGGGCATTGGAGGGAGACCCTACGACTTTAAAATCCAGACCCAGTTCTTTAATTTGACGAAGGATTTTGGCATCATCGTTGGCATTGGTTCCATAGATAACCAGGGCTTCGGCCCCTGCCGCTTTCATATTTAAAAGCTGAGGTTGATAGTTCTCTGTTCCCGTAGCATATTTCTCGATGAGAACAGGTTCGGCACCCAGCTTCTTGAGGGTATCTCTAACGATACCGGCTCCGGTTGTACCAAAGGTATCGCTATCATGGAGAATTCCTACTTTGTTGATTTTCAAATCTTCGATAATAAAACGGGCAACAGCGACTCCGGCGATACTATCTGCAGGCCGACATCGGAACACCCAGGGATTCACGACCTTATTATCGATTCGGGTCAATTTGGGATTGGTTCCTCCATACATGGTGGGTAAATGAGCTTTTTTTACAATATCACTAACGGCTTGCATCTGGGTGCTTTTTACCGGACCGACCATGGCAACGACTTTATGGGAATTGATAAGCTTATTGGTTGCTGCAACCGCCCCCTGGTTACTGGATTGACTATCTTCGGCGATTAAATCGATGGGGCGTCCATTAATACCACCCGCAGCATTAATCTCCTCAACGGCCAGATCCGCTGCCTTTTTAGATAAATCTCCCAGATCTGCAGCTAAACCCGTTAATTCCACATTTAAACCTATCTTGATAGGGGTATTATCCTGGGCCTGTAACTTTGGCCCTAAGCTTATAAAGATCAACAACCCGATTAGAAGCAGGAGAGATATTACACGTAAGTGTAAAGGATCTCCTTGAATATTTTTTATTTTTGGCATACTTATCTCCTTTCGGTTAACGTGTTTAAAATTGAAAATTGATAACGGTTTATTGAGGAAAAATAGTAGATCTCAAAAATCATTTTCGGCGGGGGTGGGAACCTCCGCGGGAGAAAATGGACCTACGAAACCCTCTTTTCCTGCATGTTTATTGCAGTGCAGGTTAATGTGTTTAAATTAAACTAGATAGCTTCTTTAAACTTGTCAATAAAAAAGCAGGGGAAGCGTAAAGAAAAGTAGAAGCGGAGTAAAAGTTCATAAGTCGGCCAGAAAGGGATTAATTTACCCGGCCAGGGCTTGCTTCTACTTCTGAGGATTCTGGATCAAAGGGTGGTCTCAAAGGGTCACTTCAGAAATAGTTTTTGCTTGACCATTTTTCCTTTCTTTAAATATAATATCCCCACCTTTAGTTGCTGCTTTTTAGATCCCCGGTTAATCTACCCTATTTTTTGGATAGAGAATGCTTCTCAGGATGAGAAACAAAATCAGTCCAAAGGAAAAAGGAAAGATGAACATGAAAAGAAATAAACGCATGGGTGTTACTAAAAGTCTTGGTCTGATTTCCCTTATTGGATTGGTCCTTATAAATCCATCCCTTACCCTGGCTCAAGAAGAAATTCTGCTGGAAACGTTGGGCGCAACGACCGCCCAGGGACTATTCCTTACCCATATGGCAATCGGTACCCTCGTCGATGGGTATGCCGCAAAGGCTTACGATAAAGAGAAAGCAATTCAAATCATGGATGCTTACATACAAATCTCTCAATCCACCAAGGATGGATTGAATAAGCTTCTTACTTCCCATCCCCTCAGTGATGAAGATACCCGGTATCTTAGAAGAATCATTTCCACCTATGACCTCCTCATAGCTTCCGCATACGATGTAAAAGCCTTCATCAATACGGGGAATAAAACCCATGTAGAAGCTTATACAAAAGATAGAGATCAAGCCTGGGGCCAGATTTCGGATTTGTTGGGTCTTAAATGACAAGTTCCCTATAAGCCTCCAGGATTTTTAATCCTGGAGGGCCTTAGGAGGGGGGATCAACATGGAAAGTCTCATACCTCTGTTACAAAAAAACCGGATCTTCAAATCGGTTCCTTTAGAAGAGCTGGAAAAACTGGCAGCGCTCTTTCGCCGCAAGTATTACCCCCGAGGGATTCGGATTTGTCGAGAGGGAGAGATCAGCAATGAATTCTATATCTTGGTATCCGGGCAGGTAAGGGTCTTGAAAAAGACGGAAAGCGGAGATGAGCTGGAGTTTGCCTACCTGAGCCCGGGAGATTTTTTCGGTGATATGCCCCTTCTGGCCAGCGAGCCCCGATTAACCTCTGTGGAGGTAGTGATCGATGCCGAAGTCCTTGAAATAACCCGAGACGAGTTTGAAAAAGCCATCGAAACCCATATTCCTATCCTTAAAAATTTGGTAGAGCTCTTGAGTTTCAAGCTACGCCAAAAAAGAGAAACGATCCAAAGCCGGCAGCGAAGCAAATACCCTATCATTACCGTGTATAGCACCGAAGAACGTATCGGTAAAACCTTGCTTGTGGCCAATCTTGCCGCCAGCCTTGTAAAAGAAACCCGTAAAAAGGTGGTGGTCGTGGACATGGGAATCAAAGAAGAAAGCCTGACCCGGGTTTTGAAAATCCCGCCTACAAAGCGGATTAATTCTTCCCAAATCATTCCTGGCTATCTGGAAGAGTGCACCGTGAACCATGAAGGAGGGCTCGAGGTGGTTTCCATAGCCCCGGAGCTTTTAATGGAGGAATCGAAAGGACGAGAGTCAATTGCTCTTATTCTGGGAATCTTAAAAGATCGTTATGATTACGTCTTGATCGATACAAGCTCGAAATTGAGTCGGAGTACCTTTGAGGCCCTGGATTTATCTAATATGGTCCTTTTTGTTACCTCCAACAGTTCCGAAGAATATCCGTTGATCATTTTAGATCATCAGGAGGTTAGAACGGTTTTGAACTTATCGGATACGGGAATCGGAGGTATCGCCAAGACTCGAAGAGGATTTCATGTATTACCCAGAGATTATGAAGTTTCAACTGCTTTCTTCAAAACAGGGAAACCTTTTATTCTGGATTACCCCCATTCTGAGCTTAGCAAAAGCCTGGAGGCTCTTGCCCGGGATATCGAAGGAAAAAAAATCGGATTGGCCCTGGGGGGTGGTTCTGCCAGAGGTATGGCCCATATCGGAGTTCTCTATGCTTTGGAAGAGTACGGAATCCCCATCGATATGATATCAGGAACCAGTGCCGGGGCACTGATAGGTTCCGCTTATGCTGCGGGAGTCCCTCTCGATATAATTAAAACTTCCGTCCTTAAATGGGGTTCTAAATTGGGACTACTTCGATTGGCCGATGTTCAGTTCTTTAAAGCCGGTCTATTCGGAGGGGATCGGGTCGATAAATTATTTCTAGATGTGGTTGGAGATCCTGATTTCAGTGAGCTTAAAATACCTTTATCGGTGGTAGCCATGGATCTCAACACTGGGGAAGAAGTTGTGTTTGAAAAGGGAAACGTAAGAAATGCCGTTCGAGCCAGCTTCTCTATTCCAGGAGTTTTTGTACCGGTTAAATATCGGGACCGTTACTTAATTGATGGATCAGTGGTAGATCCGGTTCCCGTTAAACCCTTGTTAGATCGGGGTGCCGATATTACCCTGGCGGTAAGTGTAACCCCTCCCCTGGATACAAGCGAAAAGCCCTCCTTTTCTGGATTCTCCCTTATGCCCAAAGTTTTGGATGTCATTATGCGCTCACTCCAAAGCCTTCAGTATGAAATTACAAATATCAAAGCCATGCCGGCCAGTATTTTAATCACTCCAGAGGTGGGAAATATCGCCTGGGCAGAGTTTTATAAAGCAGACAGACTTATCGAGGCAGGACGAAAGGCAATTGAACAGATACTCCCTGAGATTCAAAGGCTAAGGTGGAATACTTAGAGATATTCTAAACTCTCAAAGTGGCTCTGCTTCAGATACAGGACCCACAGGGGGTAGAAAGGGGAGAAAATATCTTTTTACTCTAAAGGAGGCTAGGCAAAATTTTTTAAGGCTTCTTCCTCCGACTTCAAAACAGGAGCATACTGGGTTAGCCCGATCATTCCAAAAATCTTTTTAAAATGCGGAGTCAGCCCATAAACCTTAAAATTAATCCCTTTAGCATTGTAACCCGTTACGATCCCAATTAATATGGCAATCCCACTGCTGTTGATATAACTTACATCGGTAAAATTAAAAATAACTTTTTTAATCCCCTCACCGAAGACGCTTTCCATGGCACCCTGTAAAGGTACGTCCGCAAGGGAAGTTACATCTCCCCTCATATCGATAATGGCCACATCCTCCAATTTCCTTACATCTACTTTAACTTTTTCATCCATATAAACCTCTCCTTTAACTTAACTGCCCATAATCCATCTAGAACCTTCAGGCTTTTATATCTTTTATTAAAAAGGATGTCAAGAAAAAGTTAAAGGGCGTTCCCCTTCAATTTTTTAGTTTTCTCTCTCGGGAGAGACTTTCGGTAGCGTAACTTACCAGCAAGAATTTACTCAACTGATCCGGTTCCACATAGTAAACGTTTCCTCGATTGATCTTTGCCATACGATTGGCAAAATCGGCCAGGTCTTTGTCCTGGGCCAGCATGATAATGTGTAGCCGGATCCCCTTCATGGTACATAACTCGACTTCCCGAAGCGTTTTTCTTGCAATAATATCATCGATCGGACGGAAAGGATTTTTATATAATTTTCCCTCCAGGCTGCATATGGTGGGATGTCCATCGGTAACCATGATAATTTGTTTAAGATGGTAAGGATATTTCTGGAGAAGCTTCCTGGAGAGGCGTAAAGCTGCTTCCATGTTGGTCCAGAGACGTTCCTGAATCAGAGAGTAAAGCTGGGAGGGGTGGATCAACTCTGCCGTGCTATCCATTCCAACTACCCAAATCTGATCTCCCGGATATAAGCTGGTAATGAGTTGAAACAATGCCAGGCTGGTTTTCCTGACCGCAACGATACGGTTATCGTGGGACATACTTTCACTACGATCTACAATAAGGACGGTTGCCGTGTTGGATTGATGTTGCAAGAGGTCAATTCTAAAATCTTCTACATTCAGTCGGACAGGTACCTGCGCATTACGCCGGACTCCGTTAAGGAGAGATTGAACGATATTAACCCGAAAAAGATCTCCATATTCATAGGGTTTTGTTTCATGGGCTTTGATGAGTCCCATACCTTTTTCAGGGGTCTCATGTAAACCGAATCCGGCTTTTTTTAAATCTTGAAAAACGGTTCTGAGTAAGCGTTGTCCCATCTCCTGCAAAGCTTTAGAGGTCAGCCGGCCTTTTTCATCTAGGTACTGCATCTTTTTCAGTTCTTGTAAAGCCCTTGATTTAATGGCATGATCAGCCCATACCTCCTCTCCTTTATCCGGAACAGGTTTATAAAAATCGGATTCCACCTCCTCAGGTGGATAGGGGGCTTTGGGTCGGGTCCCTTTTTTCGAAATAAAGCTTCCGCCCCCGGGCTTTCCCAATTCATCGGCCAGGGTCGAAGGTTTTGATCCTCCCTCTAACCCTTCCCCACCGGCTCCACCTTCCTCTGAAAGGCCCTTTGAAGAGTATAACTTCTCTTGAATTCTCCTGGAGAAAACATCCTTAAGTCGGATCCGACGATTTCCAGCATAGATTCCTTTGTCTTGCTGCCTGTCTTCTTCCAACATTCGATCCAGAGTTTCTTCAGGAGAATATCCATCGGCAGCTTTATCTAAAAAGCGGACTTTAAATTCCTCCAACAGAGAAGCAGTATCTGGAGAGCGGGAAGGACCGGAATAATATTCGAAGGTACGTGGCATGATAAACCAGGATAGGTTTTTTAGATATTCAGGAAGTAGACTCCCTTCTCTGACCTTTCCCGGGTTGTGGCAAAGGAAGGCCAGGAAAGGGGACTTGTGTACAAACCTCCCTTTTCTATTTATAAATTGTTCATCCAAATACTGTTGTCCGATTTTTTAACGGGGACCCCTGGCGGAGGTCATAAGATTCCCAGTTCCAACTTCGCAGCTTCTGACATCATACTTGGGTTCCACATGGGTTCCCATACGACGTCGACCTTTGCATCGGTCACTCCAGGAATAGATTTCACCTTGCTTTCAACTTCAAAGGGTAGAGAAGCTGCTGCCGGACAATGAGGTGTCGTAAGGGTCATTTTAATGAACACTTCGTTGGAGGGATTGATCTTTACCTCGTAAATAAGTCCCAATTCGTAGATATTCACCGGAATTTCTGGATCATAACAGGTTTTTAGTACCTCAACGACCTGTTCTTCAGTTACGGGTGTACTCATCATAATACTCGGTACTGGGTACGGAGTACTAAAGCAAGCTAAAAACTCAGTACTCAGTACTTATTATTCTGTTGATACCGTTTCACACCTCCCATTTAAGGCTGCGTGCATGGTATGCCAGGCAAGGGTTGCACATTTAACCCGAACCGGGAACTCGGAAACCCCTGCAAAGACTGCAAGTTTCCCCAACTCTTCCAGGTGATCGGTTGGGTCTAATTGGCCTGTAACCACTTCATGAAATCTCTGGAAAAGCCTCTCAGCTTCAGCTTTGGTTTTTCCCTTTAACACCGAGCTCATCAAGGAAGCTGAGGCCTTGGAGATAGCGCAACCTTCTCCTTCAAAACTCAGGTCTTTAATCACATCTTCCTCAAGCTGCATGTAGATGAAGTAGTGATCTCCACAAAGCGGATTATACCCTTCGACTTTCCGATTTGCTCCTTCTATTTTACGAAAATTGCGCGGATTTTTATTATGATCCAATATCACCTGCTGGTACAGTTCGCGCAGTTCGTCCATTAAAAAAAGAATTCAGGAGTCCGGAGTCAAAAGGATTGATCTTCTGACTCTGGACCCCTGAGTTCTAGGATCCGAATATTTCCTTAACCTTATAAATTCCCCTAACCAGGGCGTCGATATCCTCTTTTGTATTGTAAAAAGCCAGTGATGCTCGGGCAGTGGCCGGTATCCCAAAGCGTTGCATCACCGGCTGGGTACAGTGATGGCCGGTGCGGATGGCAATCCCTTCGGTATCTAAGATTGTACCCATATCATGGGGGTGTACGCCTTCCAGGACAAAGGACAAAACACTTGCTTTCTCCTTAGCCGTTCCGATAATACGTAAACCTTCGATTTCAGATAGGGCTTCTGTGGCATATTGAAGCAATTCGTGCTCATAAGCGGCGATGGTATCCAATCCAATTTTACTCACGTAATCAATGGCGACTCCAAGTCCGATACCCCCCTCGATATGGGGCGTACCTGCTTCAAATTTAGCCGGTAACGTGTTATAAGTCGTTTTCTCAAAGGTAACCGAAAGGATCATGTCACCACCACCCTGGTAGGGGGGCATGGCTTCCAGCAATCTTTCTTTGCCGTACAGGACACCAATACCCGTAGGGCCGAAGATTTTATGCCCTGAAAAGACATAGAAGTCACAATCCAGATCTTTTACATCTACCGGAATGTGTTGTACGGCCTGCGCTCCATCGATTAAAACCGGAATCCCGTAGTTATGGGCCATCTGGATAATTTGGCGAACGGGATTAATGGTACCTAAGGAGTTGGATATCTGAACGACCGAAACAAATTTTGTTCTTTCGTTTAGAAGCTTCTCGTACTCGTCGATCAACAATTCCCCTGCATCATTCATGGGAATAATCCGTAGTTTAGTCCCTTTTTCTTCACAGAGTATCTGCCAGGGAACAATATTGGAGTGGTGTTCCATGGCCGAAATGATGATTTCATCTCCCGGCTGTAGGTACTTTCTCCCGTAGCTGTTTACAACCAGATTGATTCCTTCGGTGGCACCGCGAACGAAAATAATCTCTCTATCCTTGGAAGCATTTATAAACCGTCTTATCCTGGACCGGGCCCCTTCATAGGCCTGGGTAGCCTTTTCACTCAGGAAATGAACACCTCGATGAACATTAGCATTTTCTTCCGTGTAATATTTCTGTATGGCCTCTATAACTACCCGGGGTTTCTGAGTGGTGGCTGCATTGTCGAGATAGACAAGGGGTTTACCATGGACTCGCTGTTTTAAAATAGGGAAGTCTTCCCTGATTTTTTCCACATCAAACCCTGTTCGGAACTGAGTCGAAGGTCGCGGAGTTAGCTGTTCGGTAATGTTTGGTGTGGTTAGGTTGTAACTGGCTTTCATCTTTTGTCCGTTGTCCGTTGTCCGTTGTCCGTTGCGACTCTTAGGGAGACAACGGACAACGGACAACGGACGATTCTTTTATTTTCCAAACCGGGATAATAACCTCCTGTCGATATCGGTTCGGATTGCTTCGAGCTTAATACGGCTGATGATATCACTGGCAAAAGCGTAGGTCAGAATTGTGCGAGCCATCTCTCGATCCACTCCCCGGGAACGGAGATAAAAGATGGGATCTTCTTCCAATTGGCCTATGGTAGCTCCATGACTACACTTTACATCATTGGCAAAAATTTCCAACTGAGGTTTTGTGTCGATTAAAGCTTCATCGGAGAGCAAAAGATTTTTGTTTGTTTGATGGGCGTTAGTTTTTTGCGCATCGGGTCGAACCAGGATCTTTCCGTTAAATACCCCCCTCGACTTTCCATCCAGTATGCCTTTGTATAATTCATTGCTGGTACAGTGAGGTCTTGCGTGATCGATCATGGTATGGTTATCCACATGCTGCCGACCGGTTACCACATAAAGGCCATTCAAAGTACATTCACCACCTTCTGCTTCGAACACAACAGTTATATTGTTTCGAACAAGTCTCCCCCCAAAGGATAACGCATGGGATGAAAAATTACTACTCCTTCCCTGACGCACCTGTATAGTCCCAATGTGGAAAGCCTCCAGACTCTCATCTTGAAGCTTATAATAATCTACCACCGCGTTTTCCCCCATCACAACTTCTGTAATGGTATTGGTAAAATAAGAACCAGAGGTAGGACTTACATAACTTTCGATCAAAGCCACCTGACTGTTTTTACCTGTGATGATGAGATTTCGAGGTTGAAAAAGGGGGGCCGTTTTATCTCCTGAGGTGGCCTCTGAATCGCCGATCCCGATGAATAACAGATGGATGGGGATTTCAACAATCACACCATCCGGAATATATACAAAAGCTCCGTCTCGAATAAAAGCCGTATTGAGTGCTGTAAATCCATTATCTTCATAAGAGTACGGAAATCCTACTCCTACCGATAAATACCTGGCCAGAGTCGTGGGATCCTTTTCGATGGCTGTAGCCAGGCTTCCTATTTGAACCCCCTTTGCAAGGGGATGCAGGTGCGAAAGCTCCTGGGAATAGTAACCATTTACAAAAACAATTCGATGGTATCCGGCCTCTTCCAGCGTGAAAGGTTGAATGTCCTGGGTAGTCAAGGGAGGTAACCCGCGAGTCGCTTCTGCCTCTGCAAAGGTCGGTTTGAAGGTACGCTCGACAATAGGAGAAACATCCGTGTATTTCCACTCTTCATCGTGAACAGTGGGAAAACCAAGTTCAACAAATCGAGAAATAGCCGTCTTACGAATCTTATGAATCGGTGACGCCTGATCTCCGTTGAGATTCTTCTCAAATGCCTGGAAGTTTGAAAGGTACCATTGTTGATTCTCGGTAACTCGCATTTTAAAAGTGCCTGAAGTGTTTAAAGTTTTTAAGTGCCTGAAGCGTCTTTTAAGCGCCTGAAGGATCCAAACTAATTGTTAATTCAGGTCGCTCCAGACCCTTCAGGTTTTTAACTACGAACGGTCTCAACTTCTTCTTTAATCCAATCGTATCCCTTTTCTTCAAGTTCTAGAGCCAGTTCTTTTCCACCCGATTTAATAATACGTCCATCAAATAGAACGTGGACATAGTCAGGAATCACATAATTTAACAATCGCTGATAATGGGTTACCAGAATAATCGCATTATCCTTACTTCTGAGTTTGTTGATACCGTTAGCTACAATTTTGAGGGCATCGATATCCAATCCGGAGTCTGTTTCATCTAGTATAGCCAGTTTAGGTTCCAATATAGCCATCTGGAATATTTCGTTACGCTTCTTTTCGCCTCCTGAGAAGCCTTCATTAACCGGGCGATTCAGAAAACCTGGATCCATTTCAACAATCTTTAATTTTTGTTTTGCCAGGGTAAGGAACTCCATGGCATCCAACTCTTCGAGGCCTTTATGCTTTCGGATGGCATTGAGTGCAGCTTTCAGGAAATAGCTGTTGCTAATTCCTGGAATTTCAATAGGATATTGAAATGCAAGGAAAATCCCTTCCCGAGCCCGCTCCTCGGGAGGCATCTTCAGCAAATCTTTTCCTTCATAAAGGACCTCTCCATGGGTTACCCGGTAGGTCTCACGTCCTGCCAGGACCTGGGCCAGGGTACTTTTTCCCGAGCCGTTTGGACCCATAATCGCATGGACTTCTCCGGCATGGACTTCCAGATTGATTCCTTTGAGAATTTCTTTATCCTCGACAGCTACTCGCAGATCACGTATTTTTAACATTCTTTCTCAGCGTTCAAGGGTCAGAAGCCGGAGGTTAGAAGAGTAAAAATCCGGCTTCTGACTGCCGACTTCTGAATTCCAAAGCTAACCGACACTTCCTTCAAGACTTAACGCCAGGAGTTTCTGGGCTTCCACTGCAAATTCCATGGGTAAATGGCGAAACACCTCTTTACAGTATCCGTTGACGATCAAATTCACTGCATCTTCTGTAGAGAGGCCCCGCTGATTACAGTAAAAGAGTTGATCTTCCCCAATCTTTGAGGTGGTCGCTTCATGTTCTAACCGCGCCGAATTATTTCTTACTTCGATATATGGAAAGGTATGGGCCCCGCACTTGTCTCCAATTAATAAAGAGTCACACTGGGAATAATTCCGGGCTCCTGAAGCATTTTTCATAATTTTAATCAAACCTCGATAAGTGTTATTCCCATGACCCGCCGAGATTCCTTTGGAAATGACGGTACTGCGGGTATTCTTTCCAATGTGAATCATCTTGGTACCTGTATCCGCCTGCTGATAATTATTGGTGAGGGCCACCGAGTAGAATTCACCTACGGAATTATCTCCCTTTAAGATTACACTGGGGTACTTCCAGGTAATGGCCGAACCGGTCTCCACCTGCGTCCAGGAAATTTTAGAGTTGTCTCCCAGGCATAGACCCCGTTTGGTTACAAAATTATAAATTCCTCCCTTACCGTCTTTATCACCCGGGTACCAGTTCTGGACGGTGGAATATTTGATTTCTGCATTCTTATGGGCAATTAATTCCACCACCGCTGCATGTAATTGATTCTCATCCCGCATGGGAGCTGTACAACCCTCTAAATAGGATACATACGCTCCTTCCTCGGCAATGATAAGGGTACGCTCAAATTGACCGGTTTCTGAAGCATTGATGCGGAAGTAAGTCGATAACTCCATGGGACAGCGTACTCCCTTGGGGATGTAACAGAAGGACCCATCACTGAAAACAGCCGAATTCAATGCCGCGAAGAAGTTATCTGTATACGGCACTACAGAGCCGAGATATCTCTGAACCAGATCCGGATAATTTTGAACCGCTTCGGAAAAGGAACAGAAAATAATCCCTAACTCCGCAAGTTTTTCCTTATAGGTAGTTGCCACCGAGACGCTATCAAAAACCGCATCAACGGCCACACCGCTCAGTCGCTTTTGCTCTTCCAGCGGGATACCTAACCTCTCAAAGGTACGTAACAGCTCGGGATCTACTTCTTCGAGGCTGTTCCACTTAGGTCTCCGTTTCGGAGCCGCATAATAAATAATGTCCTGATAATCAATGGGCGGATAGTGAACATTGGCCCACTTCGGCTCTTTCATGGTCAGCCAGTGTCGATAAGCCTTTAACCGCCACTCCAGCAGGAAATCCGGTTCCTTCTTTTTGGAAGAGATTAAACGAATAATGTCCTCATTCAATCCCTTAGGAACAGTCTCCTCCTCGATTTCTGTTACAAATCCATATTTATATTCCTGGCTCGTTAAAGTTTCCAGGGTGCTCGTCTCATTATTCATAACTTTTTATCCCTTCTTCGTTGCCCGTGGTTTTCGGTTTTTTCACCTTATTTAAAGTGTAGGCTCTTAAACCCGGACAACGGACTGATTAGTATCCGGAAAAACTTACTGGCATTCTTACAAATCCAATAAATATGACGTCTTCTCTCGGAAGAGAACCTCTTATACCTGACAATTTTGTCAGGTATAGAATCAAAAAAAATAAATCTTGCATTTTTAATCTGGAAACCACTTCACAGACAGTTTCCAAGCAACTTTAGCTATTTTCCATAGCCCAATAATTAAAATGGGTGGTCTTAAGCTCTTCGTCAAGCCCTTTTTGTGAAAAATCTTCGGTATTAACCGGAACCCTCACTGATCTGAATCAGCTCTTGCTGAGGTTCCATTGCCCTATTCAGGAATTCTTTTCCTTTTTCTTCTCTCATGAGGTGCGCCAGCGTGATATGACCAAATACAGTGTAGATATATTTCATGAGGGAATACCATACGGGACGAATACCACACTGTTTCACGTGGGTACATTCCTCAAGCTTTCCGGGGAATTGCTTACAGAGATCCAATTCGCCGGTTTCATGGTAGAAAAAAGAGTCTTCGTCCAGAGCCTGTAAGACATCTATCATCAGGATATTTTCGGGACTTTTAGTCAGTGTATAACCCCCGTTAACCCCTCGAATACTTTCAACCAAACCTGCCCGTCGTAGGAGAATCAGAAGTTTCGTTACATAATCTGTGGAAAGACCTTCCTTCTCGGCAATTTCAGTGACCGATACCGGCTCACCGGGAGGATAATGGGCCAGTTGCAGAATACAACGCAACCCATATTCTTCTTGTGCCGTGATTTTCATAATAAACCTCGTTTCTCGTTTACATATAAAAACGTTGCGAGGTATAAACGTCTCCCTTAAGTTAATCTATTAAATCCTGACCGCTCTGTCAAGTTTTTTCGTCTATTTCCAATCGGGGTGGTTATTGACGCTCCTATCGTTGGTGAGTTGAACGGGGTTACTTCCATCCACATTGACGATAAAAAGATTCCAGTCGGCGTTTTTTTTGTCGGTTGTATTGGCATAAACAATTTTGGTTCCGTCTGGAGACCAAGAAGGATGATAATCATAATTCGGATCGGTGGTGACCCGGGTTTTATTGCTCCCGTCGGGATCCATAATCCAGATGTCTCCTTTTCCATCCCCTTCCGTGGAGACATAGGCTATTTTTTTACTATCCGGAGAAAAATGAGGTCTGCAACTTCCACTGGCGTTGGTGAGTTGTTTTTCATTGCTACCATCGGCATTCATCACATGGACCTGCCATCCCATAAGCCTTTTAGATGTGAAAGCAACTTTAGAGCCGTCAGGAGACCAGTTTGCCAAAATATTCTCTTTCCAGGGACTTTCTACCTTATAAGGTCTCTTATTGGTTCCATCACTGTTCATGATATAAATACCCCAACGAGAAGTCTCCTTGGAATCAAAGAGAATCTGCTTGCCGTCGGGAGACCAGGTCGGAGAAGCATAATCGGTCTTATTATCAGTCAGTCGGGTCTGATTGCTTCCATCTGCATTCATGACATAGACATTCCAATGTCCATCCCGGTTTGAAACAAAAAGGATTTTACTCCGATCCGGTGACCAGGTGGGATATTCATCCTCGGCCTTATTAAAGGTGAGCTGTTTTAATCCGCTTCCATCCGGATTGATGACAAAGATTTCAAAATCCCCATCTCGATTGGATTGGAAGACAATCTTACCTGGCAGATGCCCCTGGTTGTTCGGAGAGGGTTGATTAGATACAGGCTGGACAACCTGAGGAGTAGCCTCCTGAACCGAAGCCCCTTTTTTGGACGACTTATGAGGAGATGAGGTTTGATCCCGGCATCCTATGATAAGAAGGGAGATTAAAATAAATATCGGAAGGAACCAACACTGTTTCATTTCCAAAATAACTTACACGCAATTCTATCCATAAGTTGTTTACACTTACATAGAATTACGGGCAAATTTTCTTTCTCCTGAAATGAGGAGATTTTGAAGCAAATAAAGCCAACAACACTTTATGTTTAGTGCTTAAATTTTCCCTTGTCAACGTTAAAAAGACCGGGTTCCCAAATTTAGTTGACTTTTGGATGAAAAATGGGAGAGGATAGGGGAGGAAGAAAAAGGTTGTGAATTTCTACGAAAAAGATACCTTGCTATGAGATCTATTCCGCATCTAACGAAACATTCAGCCTTCCTTCTCGGGTGTCTAGTCCTTCTATCCTTGGGAGCCTATGGATTAGACCGACACCTTGTAATTTCCCAGGGATTAAAGGGTAGCTATTATCCTAATCCAAACTGGCGGGGAGAACCTCTGTGGGTGACCCTGGATTCAGAAATTTCTACCGATTTACTCAGGATGCGCCGGAAAAAATTCCCCGAGAATCGATTCAGTGTTCTCTGGACGGGATTTATCATTATTGAGAAGACCGGGGAGTATGCCTTTACCATTGCCTCGGATGATGGTTCTTCCCTGTCTATAAATAACCAACTCGTGGTGGATAATGGAGGTACCCATGGCCTGGAAACGGCTACCGGACATATCTATCTGGAAGCCGGAGTTTATCCGATTCAGCTGAAATATTTTCAGGCCGGAGGTTCCTATGGGCTGGCTCTTTCCTGGGCTCAAGGGAACCAACCTTTAAAACGTCTTCCTTCATCGATTTTGTCGCCCCAACCGGTGAATTATGGAAATTACAAGCTCCGTCAAAGACTGAATACCGTTGGGTTTCTTCTTAAACTGGTTTGGGCAGGAGTCTTAGGTTATCTGATCTTCTCTTCGGATCGATGGTTAAAGCTTTTTAAATCCCTGGGGATTAAAGTGAGAAGATTTTATGCCAGGACCCATCCCGATTATCCTCCTTATTATCCCATCCCCTTACGTCAGGGACTCTTTGCCATGGTTTTTTTTCTGTTTTTGACGGTTTTTCACACCTGGCCTTTGGTGGCAAATCCGGCCCGATGGTCCCGTAACAATAACCTGGATACGGTACATATTACCTGGACCCTGTGTTGGATTGCCCATAGTCTGACCCGGGATCCCCTTCACCTCTTCCATGCAAACATTTTTTACCCTGAACCCTACGCTCTGGCCTTCTCCGATCCGTTTCTCGTTCCTGGTCTTCTGGCCGTACCCTTACGGGAATTTGGAGCTTCTCCGGTTCTTACCTATAACGTGCTCTTACTTTTAGGATTTTTTCTGACCGCCCTGGCGATGTATGGGCTGGTAGTGAGGTTCACAGGAGATCACCTAGCAGGTCTTTTGGGAGGCTCACTTCTGGCCTTTAACGCCCATACCTTGACACGATTACCACATCTTCAAGCCCATTATGCCTTTTGGCTTCCATGGGCTCTTTTGACCCTGGACCGGTTGATCCTCCATCGACGCCTGAAAGATTCCATCCAGTTAGGATGCCTGGTGGCCCTTTTGTGCCTGACTTCGGGTTACCTGGGGGTCTTTGCCATTTTTGCCGTAGGCATTGGGCTGATGATACGGATCGACGAATGGTGGGGAAGTTCTATAGCTCCCGTTCTCTCCCGTATGGGCCTAGCCACCCTGATTACTGCGGTAATCGTCCTACCCTTATTGGCACCCTACTGGGTCGTTCATCGGAGTCCAGAGATGATCCGCCCGCTCGATGCTGTAACCTCTGCTTCCTTAACTTCTTATGTGGCTGCTGTCGGAAGATTGCATTATGCTATCTGGAGTCACCGTTTATCTTCCCTTCAGGAAACGTTATTCCCGGGTATTCTTGCGGTGGGACTCTCTGTTATCAAGCTAGTCAATGGACGATGCGCTCTGCGCAACGGACGGGTCCGTATGTTCATAGGTATTGGAATAATGGGTTTTCTCTTATCTTTTGGTCCTGCCACACCTGTCTATACCTGGCTTTATCAATTCTTTCCACCCTTATGGGGAATTCGAGCGACTTCCCGGTTTGGATATCTGTTCTTACTGGCCTTAGCCGCCCTTGCAAGTTACGGCCTTATCCGGCTCAGACGACGATTTGCCGGACGTCGCTGGATAACCTTCCTGGCTTTTGGACTTGTAATCGCGGTCAATATAGAAGCTCTTCGCGCCCCCATGAATTATGTTTCCTTTGAAGGAATTCCGGAAATTTATCAATATATTGCCCGGGATCCAGGACCTGCCGTAGTTGCCGAAATACCCTTCTACCCTATCTCGCAGGCCGCGGATAACGCCCCTTATATGCTAGCTTCAACCCTGCACTGGAAACCCCTTGTCAACGGGTATAGTAGCTTCTTCCCCTCCTCCTACAGACGGTATTCTAAAATACTCCCGGACTTTCCATCGGAAGCTGCTATTGAAGAGCTACAACGGATAGGAGTTACCTATGTGGTCGTCCATCCGACCCGCTATTACGATCCCTCCAAGGCAGAAGCAGTCCTTGCGACCCTGGCCCATCGACCTGAATTCATACAGGTAGCCACGGGATCAGATGGAACCGTACTCTACCGATTACACCCGCCTGGTAACCCTTGATAAAGCCTAGGGTTTTATTTTCTCTGCAAAAATTCGATCGTAGAGAGCTTCTGCCAGGATTCTATGCCCGATAACATTGGGGTGACAGGTATCACTGGTGACATACCACAAACGTCTGTTCCTAAGGGATTCCTCCCCGAATAAGTCCTTATAGTGCCGAGCAAGCTCCGGATAGTGCTTTCCTTCCTGAACCTCGGGAATACTTTGGATCAACACATGCATGCCGTCTATCATTGGAACGTTCTTGCTTTGAGCAACCTTTCGCATAATATCCAGATAACTCTTTGGGCAGCAAAGTCCCAGAAGAACCGTTTCAATACCTTTTTCCCTTCCTGTATCGATCAGGTATTCTAAATTTTTTTGGTATTCCAGAAAGGTCACAAAGGGCTCCACAGGACCCTTTGGGTTTTGGCTATGCAGGGCATCGAAGGGATTGTAGAAGGAGAGAAGGATTTTCCGCATCAATTTATACGTGGAGAAGTTTCTTAAAAATCCCTGCAGATCTTCCATCCAGGGATTAAGCTTCAAAAACTTCTTGGCCCTTTGAGGGACAGGCTTTCCATCATTGGCCCCAAAGCTGAGAATCATCATATCGGGAGAATATTTTAAGGCATAGTGTTGAAAAGCAGCCATCCCATGATCCGTGGTATAGCCCGGTATTCCCAGGTTAATAATCTCATATCGGGTGGAATTCTGAACAGAATTTAACTTATCCTCTAAAAATCTTGAAAACCTTTCATCTTGATTGACTCCCCACCCGAACGTACTGGAATCTCCCAGGAGAACAATTCGATAGACATTTTTCTCCTTGTGAATGGGAATCTCTTCAGTTCGAAACCCCTCAGAGTTAGATTTCATAAACACTTTAATCCCCTTTTCCAGTTCTATCCGATTTACCGTGTTGGTCACATAAGCAGAGACCCGGGGCTTCATCTTATAGTGGACGTAGGAGGCTTCTTCAAAATAATTCAACCAGTCCGCAGACTCTACAGAAAGGGTATTATCCAGAATTTGTCTGTAAATTCCTTCCGCGGCAAAAAAATTGATATCGTTGGAGGCCCAAACGGGTACCTCAACCTGAAAGTTCTTACTTTTAACTACGTCGGTATTGATTCCTGAAAATCTGATAAGGGCCTCCAGCAGGGCGAAAAAGACGAAGGGAATCCCCATAGTTAAAAAAACCATCTCGCCCGTTTTCCTCCAAAAACTTCCTTTTTTCATAAAACTTATTTTACCGCTCCCCTATCCGGTATCCGGGTTTTAGATAAGATTCCATTTTCTGTTGACATCCCGATTTCTTTCGATAATATCTTCGGTGCTATAGATATTATTAGAATAAAGCGAACTTACTGGAATGGGCAACCGGATTATACCCTAAAAAAGCAGGAAATGACCCTCTCACAGTGAGTTTTTTACTTAAAACGTGTAATTTTGGGGTGGAATTTCCAGGGTCTACGTAATTTACCGTTTTATCGGTTCCCCTTTTTTTAATGGATTTAAATTCAACCGGATCTGGCCGGGAAAAGTCTCTGGGGTTCATGACCAGATGATAAATACCGAAACCGATGACAATTTTTCCTCCTTCCATAAAGCCAGGGAAACCTGGGATCTTCCTCCTAGGCTGTTTGATGATTCTGTCTTTGGGGGCCTATGGGTTGAATCGATATTTTCAAATTCCCCATGGACTGGAGGGAAAGTACTACGCTAACCCGAATTGGGAGGGAGATCCTGAGTTTGTAGCCCTTGACCCGGAAATTTCTCAAGATGTACTCCGAGAGCGTCAGACAAGATTTCCAGGGAATCAATTCAGTATCGAGTGGAGAGGGTTTATAGCCATCCAGGAGACCGGAGAATATAGTTTTGCAACCCAGTCCGATGATGGTTCTTCACTTTATATAAACGACCGGCCCGTTGTAGATAATGGAGGGGTTCATGGATTAAAAATGGCCAGAGGGCAGATTTCTGTGAAGGCCGGAATTTATCCGATTCGAATCCGATATTTTCAAGTCGGAGGGAATTATGGGCTGGTCCTTCTATGGGCTCGAGGAGACCAATCTCTGGAACCTCTTCCTTCCTCCTTCCTATTACCCCCCTCGGTCCGTCCCCGAGATTATCTCTTCAAACAGAGATTAGACGCTGCTATAAACCTTCTTGTGTTGATCTGGTCAGGAGTCTTCCTGTATGTCCTCCACCTGGCCCGGCAAAAAACGTCGGCTTTAGGTATAATTATAGGGGTTGGAATAACCGCCCGGTTTACTATGACCCTGGGTACTTACGGGATTCTATGGCCGGATTCCATTATCTATTATAATACGGCCCGTGCCATCCTGAGTCAGTTCAGTCTTTCTCCTCATCTGATTTACCACACTCCCCTGTACCCGTTATTTTTGGCGCTGTTTTTATATTTCGGTGAGACCCCGAAAATAGGGACCCTCGTTATCATAGCCCAGCGCATCTTGGGGCTCCTTTCGATCATTTTCTTTTATAAAATTGCAAAAAAAATCTTTGATTCCACCGTCGCTTTTTATAGCAGCCTGCTCTTCAGCCTGTATACCCTCCTGTTATATTATGAAACCGTTGTTCAAACCGAAGTACTGTTTATTTTTTTCTTAAGTTTATGGCTGTATGCCACTTTAAAGATTCTGGAGAAAAACTCCTGGAAAGGATATTTTCTCATGGGGATTTTATACGGTCTACTTGCTTTGACCCGACCCGTAGCTCAGTTTTTTATCTTAAGTTTGCCGCTGGTCCTCTGGTTTAAAGCCGGAAGAATTAGAAGGATAATATTCCCGTCTGTTCTGGCTTTCGCCACCTATCTTGCCGTTATTTCTCCCTGGATGTTCATCAATCATAGGACTTATGGGTTTTGGGGTCTCAGTAGAGGTCAGGGTCTGGGGCTTTTTTACAGGGTGCTGGATCTGGATGGCCTGCGACCTGTAGAGAACACGCGTTACCCCCTTATAAAACGAATCTATGAAGAAGAACGTTTAAGAAACAAGGTTGTTTATTATGAGGTAAAAAATCGATTAACTTTCAAACTCGGATACTCAGAACTTGAGGCCGATAAAGCTCTGTTCTCCTTTGCGTTAGAAACCCTCCGGGCACATCCTTACCAATTTATCCTTAATACTTTCAAGCAATTCTATGAAATGCTTACAGTTCCAGAGTACAGTATCCATATCTGTCTGGCCAACCATGTTCCTAATTTGTGTTGTAAATGGACAAGGGGATTCTCCGTGGGTGCTTTTCCCAATACCCCTACTGATCATTTCCCCTCTATAAAGTGGGGGATTCATTATTTTTTTACAAAAGGGGCTATGAGCATGAAGGTAGTTTTGATATTTTGTTTACTGGGGATTATTTTTTACTTTTCCCGTAGACCGGATTCCAGGACTTATGCAATTCTGTTGTTGATGACTGTAGGTTACTTTACCCTGATGCCATCGGTTTTTAATAGTCCAGAAGATAGATATCGGCTTCCCATCGATGCGCTTTTATTTATGTTTGCCGTTGAAGGCGTATATAGACTGGTCCGGTATCTGCAAGGACTTAAAGCCTTTTTAAAGGTTCGGATCGGAGATAAATCAAAGACTGTTGTTGAGAGTCATTGGGGTAAATCCTATTGATTTCCATCCGAACCAGGAAGGTCATAGGGTCTTTGCCGAAGAAATTTTTAAAACCCTTGTCACCGAAAAATGGGTGAATCTTTAAAAAATTGGGGGGAAAAGAAGAAAATCTATGCCTTTTAATGTCCAAAAAGTTTTTTTTCTTCTAAGAAACCGAGGACTTCTGGCCCTGGCCTTTTCCATGACCCTGATTTTGTCTTTTTTCTGGTTTCTGCCCCCTCGAGGCTTAACGGCCTGCTATTATAGCAATTCGGGATGGAAAGGAGAACCCATCTTTTCTCAACGTGAGGATCATATCGGCTTAACTACAGTCCGACAAAGGCAGGAAACTTTCCCTCAAACCGGTTTTAGCATCGTCTGGACTGGATGGATCCGGATAGATCGGGAAGGAGAGTATACCTTTTCTACACGATCCGATGATGGCTCTTTTATTTTTATTGATAATACTCTGGTAGTCGATAACGGAGGGGTTCATCCGCCCAAAGTAGCCTCTGGAAAAATCTCTTTAAATCGAGGCTTTCATCGCATCGATATTAAGTATTTTCAGGAAAGGGGAGACTATAAGCTGCTGGTACACTGGACAGAGCCCGGGGGAAGGGAGATGGAAATTCCCCCGGATATTCTCTATTCTCGTCCCCCCTTTCAAGGAGCCGGGTTTCTGCTCCGTCACTTAGGCGTTCTTTATACCCTCTCCTGGTTTTTTCTTCTCTGGATGATTACAGACAGGGAAGTCCTGGGGGAGAAAGGGCGCCTGGTTTTAACCCTTGTGCCGATTTTGATTCTTCCCGTTTTCTGGTTTTGGCCTCCGCGAGGCTTAACGGCCAGTTATTATGATAACCCAGAATGGAGGGGCCAACCGGTCTTTTCCAGACGTGAAAAATCCATCAACCTGGAAAAAATGGATTCTCTACAGGGAATCCTCCCCTCCCGAAACTTCAGTATCCTCTGGGAGGGATGGATCGAAATAGATCGGGAAGGTGAATATACCTTTTCCACCATATCCGATGATGGCTCTTTCCTTTACATCGATGATAGCCACGTTGTAGAGAATGGGGGATATCACGTTGCCAGGAAAGCCTCAGGAAAAATCTTTCTAACCCGGGGGCTGCATCAAATTAAAATTGGCTATTTTCAGGGTGGTGGAGAATATGAATTATTTGTACTCTGGGCCGGGAAGGAAGGGGTGGAAACCCACCTCCCTCCGGATCTTC
The DNA here is from genome assembly GCA_035559535.1 of Candidatus Limnocylindrales bacterium. Taxonomy (NCBI): domain Bacteria; kingdom Bacillati; phylum Chloroflexota; class Candidatus Limnocylindria; order Candidatus Limnocylindrales; species Candidatus Limnocylindrales bacterium. Next base: position 9,256 of record DATMBG010000003.1, on the reverse strand, counting down.
TCTATCCCCGACCTCTACCCGAAGGAATAGAATTTTTGGTCCGAAATTTAAAGGGTCTCTATGCCCTGGCCTGGTTGTGTTTTCTCGGGGTCGTGATACACAGGGAAGTCGTCAGGGAGAGGGGAAGGAAGGCTCAGGTTTTAAAAAGGTATGTCCAGAACATTTCCCTTTCCCTGGCGGCGATTCTAGTTTTTGTCCTCGTAGCGGAAGGAACCATTCGATTGATTTTATATCTTCGGGAAAATAGAAAGGACCTCCAACTGCGCCTGAAGGAGTCCAAAGAAGCTGATTTTAATACTAATTCCCAGACCTATAACTTGAAAGGCATCGTCCAGGCCAGTCCCTATGAAGGTATCATTTACGAATTAAAGCCTTTGCTATCGGGTTACTTCATGCAAGTCCCCCTGACTACCAACTCACAAGGATTGAGGGATTTCGAATATAGTGAGCAAAAAAAGGAGAATACTTTCAGAATCGTGGGACTCGGGGATTCTTCCCTCTTCGGCTGGGGAGTAAAACTTGAAGATACTTCCTTGAAGGTCCTGGAGCGATACCTGAATCAAAATTCTTCTTCCGTCCGGTATGAGGTCATTAACTTTTCCGTTCCGGGCTACAATACGGCTATGGAAGTGGAAGTGTTTATCCAAAAATGCTTAAAATATTCCCCGGATCTGGTCCTCATGAATTTCAATACTAATGATTATGATATTCCAAACTTCATGAAGCTCCCCGAGGATTACTCCAGGCTAAGAAAATCTTACCTGTTCGACTTTATCTATTCCCGATATCAGATTTTGCGGGGGAATCCAGAAAAAGAACTTCTTCCCTTTGTCTATGAAGGGAGAACCCTTTCCCGGGAGGAAGCAGACCATCTGGATGAGGATCCGGCTTTACCCGAAGAATATCGATCTATGGTCGGTACCAAAGGATATATAAGGGCTATGAACAAATTAGGAGAGGTGGCCAGAGCTCATAAAATTCCGGTGGTTCAGTTTGCCGTGATTTCTTATCCCGGTTTGCCGGAAGATCCCCTTTACCGGCCTAATTCTTTTAAAGAACTTCAATTAAACTTAATTACCCGTTTAAGTCAGGAAAACGGCTTTTTCTTTTTAAATACCTATCCCTATTATGTGGAATATGCTAAAACACATCTGGATCAACTCCCTGGGCTCTTTTGGGTCTCCAGTCAAGATCATCATCCCAATGCTGTTGCCCATAAAATCGACGCCGAAGCCCTCTATCATTTTCTGATAGAACATAAACTGGTTCCCCTGGATATTTCCGAAAAGTAAGGCCGGAAACTCCGGAGCCAATAACTTTAACAGAAAATAAACGGCTCAAAAGGTAGAGAGGAGAAATGAAACTTTTTTCCCGTACAATTTTTTTGAAACTTATTAACGTCCTTATTATTCTCGAATTCCTGGGCTTACTGATCCTCTGTTTTATCGGTCCTATCAATTTTAAATTTGCCTGGTTTAAGCTTAAGTTGTCCCACTACGACAGACCTCTTTTGATAATTACCGGGCTGTGGCTCCTCAAACAGATTATCACCCATTTTTCTTTCCCAGGACTTCAGAAAATAGTCTCTAACCGGCCGTTTAATTATTACGCGGGAATAGGGATCCTTTCGGCGGCGACCCTTCTGCTGGAAATTACCATGACGCGCATCTTTACGGTGCTTTTTTTTAATCACTTTGCCTTTCTGATTATCAGTACCGCTCTGTTTGGCTTTGGCCTCAGCGGAGTATTTTTATCTATCTTTCCCTTTGTCTACACCCGCCATCTGGGTAAATCCCTGACCGGCTTATCCTTAGCATTTGGAATAAGTACCCTCTTGACCTTAAAAATCATCGTTACCGTTCCTTTAAAATTCGGCGCTCTTTTCAATGAACCGATTCAGTTTTTCTACTTAACGGTTTATTATGTGGCTCTGGGAATTCCTTTCTTTTTCTCAGGCATGGTCATGGCTTTACTCCTTTCCAGCCTACCTAAACAGGTCAATGCCCTGTATTTTTATGATCTGTTGGGAGCCGGTTTAGGATGTTTTATAATTGTACTCCTGATCCCGAAACTGGGAGGATCTGGGACGGCTATTTTTGCCGCCATCATGGGTTTTGTAAGTGCTATTTTTTTCAGTTTTTATACTCATCCAAGGTTTTTTTATGTCTGCCTTTTTTTCTTGATGATTGGCGGGATCGCCCTTCTTCGGGCGGATACTTATTTTAAAATTCAAATCCATGAAGGTAAAAGAACCTTCAAATTCGATGTAGAGGCCGGTAGAATTGAATTTACCCGATGGAGTGCCGTATCCCGGATAGATGTGGCCGATATGTCTCCCTACAAAATTATATGGATTAACGGGGGGGCCAACACGGCTTTCATGGCTCCTTTCCGTATGGGTGCTCCTTTACCTCCCCCCTCCATATGGGCCCCGGTGGTTTACCGCCTTAAGAAAAACTTTGATATTCTTATCGTGGGACCTGCCGGAGGCGTTGAGGTATTACAGGCCCTTTCTTATTCTCCCCATTCTATTATCGGCGTAGAATTGGATCCTATTATCACCCATATCGTGCAAAATGAATATAAACAATTCATCGGGGGTATCTTTAACCTGCCCCAGGTAACCCTTATTAACGATGAAGGAAGGAGTTATGTCAGTCGGAGCAAGGAGAAGTTCGATATCGTCCAACAGGTGAATAATGCTTCTCCCATCGCCATTGCTTCAGGGGCTTTAAATCTCTCGGAGAGTTATCTGATTACCGTGGAAGCCTTCCACCAATACCTGGATCACCTTAAAGAGGAGGGGTGGATTTACATCCGTCGTCACGGTACGATCCGATTGGCTGCAGTGGCTGCCCAGGCTCTTCGAGAAAGGGGTATCCAAAATCCGGAGGATTATGTGGTCGTCCTTTATGAAGGGGCTCCCATCAGCCAGGGTTTCTACCTGAAGAAAAGCCCTATTACCTCCGAGGAGCTGGAAGTATTCCGCTGGTATCTCTCAAACTTACCCACCTATCGCTTCCTCTACAGCCCTGAAACTAAAAATGAGGAGAATATTTATTATCACGTTCTATCCAGGGAAAAGGGATGGCAAGACTATTGGGATCTGGGTTTTAACCTCTCCCCTTCAACGGATGACAGGCCTTTTTTTAATCACTTTAAGAGGTTTGCTTTCTTTAAGTCGCTGGAAAATATTCCTCCCCAGTTCGAGGATATCCGTCCGTCTGGAAATTATATCGATTCCGATAAGATACTTTTGGTCATTCTGGCTGAAGCAGCCGGTTTATCTACGGTTTTTATTATTTTACCTCTTTATTTGTTCCATAGAACTGGACTTAGAACCAAAGACAAGGGTAAGTTTCTTATCTACTTTTTTTCATTGGGTTTAGGTTTTATTCTGATAGAAATAAGCCTGATTCAGAAGTTTACCTTGTTTATCGGTTATCCTGCTTATTCCATCACAGTGGTGTTGTTCTCTATTCTTGCTTCTGCAGGGACCGGGAGTTATCTTTCCAAAAAATTTGTTACAAACCTCCGTCAGGCTATGGTTTTTATTATCCTGGGTCTGAGTGTAGGGGTCCTTCTTGAGCTTCTGTTCACCCCGCTGATTTTCAGTACTTTTCTTGGGCAGTCTTTGAGTATTCGAATTCTGATTTCGATGGTATTGATTGCCCCCTTAGGAGTGTTGATGGGAATGCCATTTCCACTGGGAATCCGGTTGGTAGATCAGGTAGCTCCGAAACTGATTCCCTGGGTTTGGGGGATTAACGGTTATTCGACGGTTATCGGTTCCGTCCTGTGTGTAATTCTTGCCCTCTTATTGGGCTTTAAATTCGTGCTGATGCTGGCCGGTATGATTTATTTAGTGGGTCTCAAAGCCCTTCTGGCCGTCGAGGTTGAAAATAACTAGCCGCCTTCTGGTTCCTTTCAGATAATTTCGGTCTACCCTTTCCTTTCAAAAGCCTTCCTCTTTAGAGATCATTTCAGGAAGAATTCTAAAACCTGAAACAATCTTATTTTGTATAAGACCTTATAATAAGGCAACTTAAAGAAATATAAAAAAATTTTAAAAAGAAAAATTTTAGGTAAAATTTATTTTTTTCATTGACACTTTCCGGGAAGGATCCTATTCTTTTCTTTACTTGTTCCTGTACTTTCCTGAATGCGGATGGTCGAGGATACTTTTTTTATGAAATCTTTTCTCTTTTCTCTCAAAAGACCTGTCCAGAATATGTTACTCTTGCTGGGTAGTATTGTAGTCTTTCTTCTAAGCGTAGAAGGCATCTTCCGACTTCTGGGAATTGCCCGGGTGGAACCTTACTCGGATCGAGACTGGTACAACCAGCATGTTCAACTCAACTCCAAAGGGTTTCGAGATTATGAACATACTGAGGAAAAGCCACCCGGAACCTTTCGAATCCTGGGAATAGGAGATTCCTATACTTTCGGGGTTCGGGTGAATTTTGAGGATATTTATTTGACCCGATTAGAACGCATATTGAACGAGCAGTATCCTTCGAGACGCTATGAGGTCATCAACCTGGGAGTACCCGGCTATGGTACGGTGGAAGAATTGCGTCTACTCCAGAAGAAAGGTCTTCTCTATCATCCTGATCTTGTGATCGTGGGATATGTCTTAAACGATGCGGAGCATCCCCTGTCGGAACATCTTTATAAGAAAAAGGTTCAGGCACTGGTGGCGACGGAGCCTGATTACTCTAAGAAATTGAGGGAAATCTCTGAATTTTATCGCTACGTTTACTTTCTCTATTTCTGGGGAATCAAAGGAAGGGATCTAGACCGCGATGGTTATTTAGCATCCCTCTATTCAGAAGAGACCAATCCCTATTTACACGATGTCAAAAAAGCTCTGGCTCAAATGATCCAGTTGGTTAAACAACAAAATGGTCAGGTATTGGTCGTTTTATTTCCTATTTTTAGCCCGGACCCTCGGGAAGAAGAGCGATTCGCTCAAGCCCGGCGCATTGTCCAAACCACCTGCTTGCATCAGGGAGCTTTTTTCCTGGATATGTATCCCTTTTTCCGGGATACTTTAAAAAGCGGGAAAGCCAAGCGTTATTGGGCTACACCCTTCGATGCCCACCCCAATAAAGAAGCCCATGCCCTCATTGCAGAGCAAATTTTTAAAATCATAGTCGACGAAAAACTCATAACAGGCGATGGGCAGTGGGCGGTGGACAATGAGCCGTAAATAGCGGCCAAGAGACTGTAACTTTTCACCCCTGGCCTGCCCGTATCCTTCAGTCCGGTTAAAAGATTAAACGAAAAGACTCAGGGTAACCGGTTGAATGGGGATTGCCAGAGGCTTCAGCATGTTGGCTAAAGGCTCATACAAATCTTTAAATTCAATTCCAAACCCCTGGGAAATGACCGCGTTGGCCACATTAAACATGGAATTTTTTTGAGCATCGTAATTCTCTTTACATCCATCGGTAGATAAAATAGCAGGCTTACCATAAGCCTTTAGTCGGTCCAGGGCACTCTGATTGAGGATTTTGAAATCTCCCGTGGTCCATTCGTTGGCATGACTGGTCGTGATGTCTACCCCGGAATACCTGAAGATCTGATCTGAGACCGGAACATTCACATCGGTGCTGGCCGATACAAGAACCGAAGGATTTTCAGACTTGATTACGTCCACAACCCAATTATGCCAGCTGGCCCCACCCCATCCGTTATACTCATTGCAAACCTCAAAGATAATATTTTTCAGGTCCCGAAGGGAATTGACCATATATCGCAGGTACTTCTCTTGGAGGGTTTTGACCGTCAGATTCGGATTGTAAAATTCGGGTCGCCCATCTTTAGGATTCGAAATAGGTGCTTTCAAGGCATTGTTGGGATGCCAGGGATGCTTTGTCCAGGTCATTCCATCCCCAAAATCGTAGAGGGCTACATTATCAAACAGATCCAGTTGAACGATAATTCCACGGCTACCAAAGGTACTTATCAGGTTCCTGAGATTGTCCATGTAAGTTGAATCAAACTGATTGAGATCAAATTTACTCCCTACCCTTTTCCAGGGAAAAAGAGAACTGGTCCAGGTATCGATACAAAAGGTCCGGGTAAGATTGGCATTATATTGGACCAGTAAATCGGCGAACTCCTGACAACTTTTTCCTTTACAGGGATTCCAGGGATGGATTTGCATGTTGGTCCACATATACGTAGACCAACCGGTCACCGTTAATTTTTGTGAACCATTATAAAGTGAAGTCCCCTGGGTCTTAAGATCGTAAATATAGGTGCTCCGGGTAGAGGGACGAACCATCTTCAGGAGTTCCTCATCGGAGGGAAGATCCCTATTTACATCGGTAATAATGGCCGGGTCAATGATACAGATCAGTTTGATGGCCATATAGGTATAACCCATATAAAGCAACCGAAATTCCAGTTGAGATTCGGTTGAAGGAGGTCGAAAGGGAAGGACCAAACGGATATGCTTCTGGGCTTCGGCAAAATCTTTTCGGGTCATAACCCGTTTGGCGATGACCCGACTGGCATCCTGGGTTACATCTAAGCTGCAGACATAGGCATCATCAAAGGTGTTGTTATCCACCGTGACACTGAATACAGCCGCTAAATCCTGGACGGGAAAGTTCTTTTCGTACTGACCGAAAATCAAAAACCCGGGAATCGTGGTTGCACGAACGGCCCGTCCGTTTGCATCTATAAAGGCATGGGGATGGTTAGATGGATATTGAAGGGCATCATAAACCCTTAAAACTCCTTTGGGAAGATTCAATCCAGAAACGGCCTCACGCTTTTTAACAACTTTCTTCCCGGCCTCCCCCTGGGGAGTTTTAATCGACGGGGAAGTTTTATGGGAAGACGATCCGGAAGCAGATCGGGCCATGGGCCTGACCTCTTTACGGGAGTCGGATTTCTCCGGCTTTACCCCCTGTGAGACCTTTGAAGAGGCCTTTATTTCTTTTTTAGATTTTAACGTAGCCGTGGAGAAAACTGTTTTCTGATTCTTGTTTGTTTTAGGTTTCATGGAGAAAACCTCCTGTCTGGATAGGCATTCAACCCTTCCCTGAGGACCTCTGTTTACATTAAGAATCCGAAGAATAGTCCAGGGATTTTTACTAACGTTAGTTAATTAGTGGGTTATGAATTAACAAAAGTCAAGAAAAAAATGAATAATTTTATAAAATTTTTTTACCGGAGCCGAAGCAGGAAGAAGGATCTTTTCAGGCGAACCTTGGGCTTATCCTTACTCCCGGCAATGGGGACCAAAGCCTGAAACAGAGCGAAGAGGACAAAACCACCTCCCTCATCGTACGAGATGGCTTCGCTTTCATAGCCACTGGTCAGGACCTGTTTAACTTGAAAAAGCAGAATATCTCTTTTTTAGGAGTTCTTCAGGGAACCTTTTGGAGAGTTGAGAAGTCTTATATTTTATAAAGTAAAGAAGGTAAGGTTATAACGATGTCTATTCCAGATAGGTCGAATCTGCAGCTTGATTCCTTCTACCGATGGCGTGTGCTTGCCTGGTCATGGTATGATTGGGCTGATCATGCCTATATTACCACCATTGCTTCGACTTTTTTTCCACCCTATTTTGTTACCATTGCCGCTCCAGCTTTTATGGTCACAGATCCGACTGTGAAGGAAGAAACGGCTAAGGCCATAGCTCGAAGTACTGCTTCTAACCTTTATGCCTTTACCGTATCGGTTTCCCTCCTGGTAGCCGCCCTCCTTGCTCCCCTGGCAGGTACCTATGCCGACATCACCGGACAACGGAAGCGGCTTTTGATTATAATTACCCTGGTGGGCGGCGTGTTAGCATCTGCGATGTTTACAATAACCGCGAATTTGTGGTACTTAGGGTTGATATTGTACTTTACCACGCAGGTCGCCTTAAACATTGCATTGGGTTTAAATAGTAGTTTACTTCCCCATATAGCGCACCCGGATGACATGAATCGAGCCTCTAGTTTGGGATATGCCATGGGGTATATGGGTGGTGGTACATCCCTGGCCCTCTGCACGGTGCTTTTCTTGTTTTCAGATCATTGGGGAATCAGCCAGGGATTAGCCATACGTCTGGCATTTCTATCGGTAGGTATTTGGTGGATGATATTTATGATTCCCATCCTGCGCGGGGTACCTGAGCCGCCGGCTACACCTTTAATCTCCAGTAATAAGGGTTATCCTTTCCACGATACCCTGATTCGGCTCTCCCATACTTTGCGGGACATCCGACATTATCGTGAGCTATTCAAGATGCTGATCGCATTCTGGTTCTATATGGAAGGGATTGGTGCGATTATCCTCTTAGCAACCGCGTATGGTGCAGCCCTGGGACTTGACACCACCATTCTTATTAGTACCCTACTACTTACGCAATTTGTGGCCTTTCCCTATGCGCTGATGTATGGGCGCATTCCCGATCCAGCCAGTAAATGGAGGAGTACTTTCGTTTCAATGCTGATTTGGACAGGTATTACCTTCCCCCTCATGGGCATTTATGTAAATAGAAAAGATCCTGTCTCCCTTCCTTTCACCTTTGCACTCATGATAGGTAATCAAGCCCTGGGGGCATTATTTTCTGTTTTGGTCGGGCGCCATCTACTGGCAGGCTTTACCCACCAACTGGATACAAAACGAGCTGTTATCCTGGGACTGACCCTCTATATCCTTATCCCGGTTTGGGGGTTTTTTCTTCACAACCCGGCCGAATTCTTTATGCTGGGCTGGCTGGTAGGTACCTTGCAGGGTGGTATTCAGGCCCTTAGTCGAACCATCTACACCCGTCTGTCTCCGCGTGCCAAATCCGGAGAGTTTTTTGGACTGTACAGTTTGAGTGAGAAATTTGCCGGGATTTTAGGACCTTTACTCTATAGTATCGTTGGGGAATTAACCCACAACCCCCGGGTAAGTGTCATTTCCATCTCGGTTTTCTTCTTGATAGGTATTTATCTGTTAAGGCAGGTAGACGAAATTCAAGGTGCCCAAATTGCTGCCGCTGAAGAAGCCATCATTCAGGTAACCAGGGCAGCAGGTTAAGGATAGGGATTCGACTCCAGAGGAGACAAAGTTTATTCTATACCAGGTCCGTATGGGAAGGTAGTATAAAGGATTTCCTCCACCCCTCCCTCAGAGGCTTTCAAGGGTGGGTTTTTTCTCACCAACCCCTTTACCCCCTTCCCGACCCAGGAAAGGGTGCTGGCCTGGGTCTCAACTCTCCCCTCACCCCCTATCCCCCTCTCCTGTGTAGGGGCGGGAGGGC